>CALBXO010000702.1 GCA_937890335.1 uncultured Pseudomonadota bacterium
ACAACGGCGCGAACAACGGCGCCAACAACGGCGCGAACAACGGCGCCAACAACGGTGCGAACAACGGCGCCGCGAACGTTCACCACGACAGCTTTGTGCCCGAGGGCCTCGCGCCGACGGAAGCCGTGCGGTTGATCGTGCTCGGCGATTCCATCAGCGCTGGTGTCGGCGCCGGAAACCGCGCCGTGGACAGCTATTTTGCGCTGCTGTACCGCAACTCGGACGCAGCCTATCCGGAGGAATCGGAGACGGACCTGGCGTCGCGTTTTGGGGACGATGTCACGCTGGTCAACGTGGCCCAGGGCGGTGCCACGGCGCCGACCATGGTGCGGCTTCAGGTGCCGAAGCTGGAGCGGGACCTGGACTTCCCGGTCGAGGGCCACAGCGTCGTCGTCATCACCATCGGCGGCAACGATCTGCAGGGCGCCATCATCACGCGGGATTTCACCGGCGGAGTCATGACGAACGCCCTGGCGTCCATCCGCGAGACCGTGGACTTCTTCCAGGACCCCGCGCGGTTTCCGGACGGAGTGAGCCTCTACCTCGCCGCGGTCTACGACCCCAGCGACGGCGTCGGGTTCATCCAAGGGTGCTTTTTCAACCTGGAGATTCCCGACGCGGTGGCGGCGTTGGAGGTGTGGCGCGAGGAGTACATCGCCCTCGGCGACGAGATGGGATTTGCCGTCGTGGATGTGTTGGGCGCATTCCACGGGCACGGTCTCTACGCCACGGACGCGAACAACGAGTTCTACGACTCCGAGGACCCGACCCAATGGTTCGACAACGACTGCATCCATCCCAACCCGCGCGGCCACCACGAGCTGCGCCGCCTCTTCTTCGAGGCGATTGACGGCGAGTACGTCGCCGATTGATCCGTTCCGTCGGCTGGCAGGAACGCTCGGCGCCGCTCAGTACTCCGACGCGACGCGGTCCACGCGTTTGACCTGCTTCTCCTTTCGGTCCGGGGCGAAACCCTCGGGGGCGGTACCCAGGATGAACGGCAGATCGATGCCCGGCTCGCCGGGTTTGGCCAGGAGTCCAAGCTCGCGGTCTACGCGCTTGATCTCGATGCCCTCGGGCACTTCGCCCACCAGGTCCCCTTGCGCGCGGCCGTCGAGGACCGCCCGCATGTAGCGCACCCAGGTAGGGAGCGCGACCCGCCCCCCAGACTCTCGTTTGCCCAGCGGCCGCTGGTTGCCGTCAGCACCGGACCAGACTGCAGTCACGACGGACTGTGTGAACCCGATGAACCAGGCGTCGTAGGCGTTGGTCGTCCCGGTTTTTCCTGCGGCCGGGACGCCGAGCTCCGTGGCGGCGTAGGCGGTTCCGCCGTAGACGACGGCGCGCAGCATTTGGAGAAGCATGAACGCGTGTCGGTCGCCCAGTGGACGCTGTGCCGACTCCGCGTTCGCAAGCCGCGCGAGCCGGGCCAGGGTGGGGGCGCTGGGGTCTGCATAGTGACCCACGTCGTGGAGGATGGCGCCGTCGCGGCCGCGGATGGTCAGCGCCAGCCGCGGCTCCATGCGAACACCGCGCCTGGCGAAGGTTCCGTACACGCGCAGCATGTCCCACGGCTTGACGCAGCTGGCGCCGAGACTCAGGGCCTCCGTCTCGGTCATCGGCGTGGTGATTCCCAGCCGGTAGGCCTGGTCGGCGGCTGCAGCCGCGCCAATGTGGCGGAAGACCTCGATGCTCGGCAGGTTGCGGCTCTTGGCCAGGGCGTCCCGGAGGAGCAGAAAGCCGTCAAAGTCATTGTCCGCGTTCTTGGGCCTCCAGACCTCCCCTCCGCTCTTCTCGATCTTGATGGGTGTGTCGCTGAGCACCGTGGCCGGCGTCAGCCCCTTCTCCAGTGCGCGGCTGTACACGATGGGCTTGAACACCGAGCCGGGCTGCCGGCACCCGTCCACGCGGTTGAACTGGCTCCGGTCAAAGTCCCACCCCCCGAGGGCCGCGCGCACGTAGCCGGTCTCGACCTCGGCGGAGACGAGTACGCCCTCGACTTTGGGGACCTGGTCCAGGCGCCACCCGGTGACCTGACGGGCCTCGGCGCCGCGGCCCCGTTGCCCTGGGGGCAGGTCCCAAACTGGGTAGACGTCGTGGGCGACGAGGACCACGTCTCCCGGCTGGAGGATCTCGGCCGCGTCGCTGAGTTCCCGCTCGTTGGCCTTGGCGCTCAGCTCGTAGGGGGCGGCCCACCGAAGGCCGTCGTGGCCAATCTCGACCTCCTGGCCGGCCAATCGCACCCGCAGCGAACGGGCGGCCACGGACGTGACCAGCGCGACGTAGGGGCGCCCGTCCACGGCGGGCGCGTCCACGAGCTCGGGGTAGACGGCGCGGCTGGCGCTGTCGATCTCGGGCCACAGCGCCGCCGGGAGGTGTGTCAGAGGGCCCCGGTAGCCCTGGCGCCTGTCGAGCTCGCGGAGGCTGCGGGACAATGACGTGCGCGCGTACTTCTGCGCCAGGGGGCTGGCGGCGACCGTCACGTGGTAGCCCCCGCTCTTCATCGCCTCTTTGCCAAAGACCGAGCGCAAGGACTCGCGCACAGCGACGGACGGATACGGCATGGTGTCCTCGTCCCCGTCCCAGGAGTCCCGCAGTTTCAGAGGCTGGGCGGCGTAGTGCACCGCTTCTTCCTCCGTCAGAACGCCGAGGCTGACCAGCCGGCGGAGCACCAGGCGGCGCCGTTCTTTGGCCTGCTTCGGCCGCCTGTACGGGTTCAGTGACGACGGCGAGGTGGTGACACCGGCCAGCAGCGTCGCCTCGTCCCAGGTCAGCTCGGCGAGCTCCTTGTCGAAGTAGATCTCTGCTGCGGCGCGGATGCCGTGCGCGCCTGCGCCCAGGTACACCTCGTTGAGGTAGGCGTTGAGGATGGCCTGTTTGGGCCAGGCGCGCTCAATGCGCCGCGCGACTACCAGCTCCGTGAGTTTGCGCGAGTAGGTTTTGTCGTGCGTGAGGAAGCGTTTTGCGAGCTGCTGCGTGATGGTGGAGCCGCCCTCGACGACGCGGCCGGCGGCGCGGTTGCGCAGGTACGCCCGCGCGATGGCGACGGCGTCAAAACCGTCGTGCTCGAAGAACGCGTCGTCTTCGGCCGCGACGAACGCCATCTGGACATGGGCCGGAATCTCGGCCGAACGCAGCCAGGGACGTCGCCCCCGCAGCAGCCCGCCGACCCGAGTCCCATCGGTGGAGACCACCTCGCTGGCATGGCCAGCGACCGGCTCCCGAATGTCCGGCGCTTCGCCCACCTCCGCCACAAAGGCGCCCATGTCCGGAATCACGACAGCCGCCGCGAGCGCCACCACGAATGCGGGAACGACCAGGAGGGCCCGCACCACAGTCATCGCCACGCCGCCGCGGCGGCGGTTGGTCAGCTCGACGGTGGGTCGGCCGTCGGGTTTGTAGGCGTTCCAGGCGCGCATGGGCCTGATTATCGACGGGAACGGGCCTCGTGCAAATCGACGGGCCGTCAGAACGTGGCGAAGAGCTGCGTCCAGAACAGCTGGCCGTCCTTTTCGTACAGGCCGACTCCGACGTGGGTGAAGGCGGCGGTCAGGATGTTGGCGCGGTGTCCGGGCGAGTCCATCCACGCCGCCTGCACGGTGGCCGGCGATGGATATCCGAAGGCGATGTTCTCGCCGGCGAGGCTCCAGCCCCCAATGCCGTATTGGGCCATGCGGTCAAAGGGGGAGTCGCCGTCGGGGTTGATGTGGTCGAAGAACTGCCGGTCGTGCATGTCCTTGCAGTGGAGGCGGGCCACCGCGAGCAGCTGGTCGTGACAACGCAGCGGAAGCAGTCCGTTCTCCACGCGGTCGCGGTTCAACAGGCGGAACGCCTCGCTCTCGACGGCGGTGCCGCAGCCCGCGTTCGGGTTGGGGCTGGGATCGATGCCGTTGTTGCCGCCGTTGTTGGCGCCGTTGTTGGCGCCGTTGTTGGCGCCGTTGTTGGCGCCGTTGTTGCCACCGTTGTTGGCGCCGTTGTTGGCGCCGCCGTTGTTGGCGCCGTTGTTGGCGCCGCCGTTGTTCATGCCCCCGTTGTTGCCGAGGCCGTTGTTCTCGGGCTCGCCGTCAAACGCATTGTTCACGGACTGGTTGTTCCAGCGCTCCTGAACCGGGTTGTCGGGAACGAGGAGCCCGTCGTCGCCATCGCTACCAGCGGTGTCGTCGCCGCAGGCTGCCAGCGCGAACAGAGCCATGGCGAGGGCGCACAGGAGGCTGGAGCGGAATCGTCGAGGCATGTGTACTCGTGTACGGCGTGGGGTCGCGCCGGCCGCCTGCCCGGGCGGAGCGCGATTTCGCTGGAAAATTATAGGGCCGCCGCGACCCGCCCGCAACCCGCGCTCCGGCTAGCGCGATCCGCGTCACGCGCGGACGGCGATGAGGATGCGATGCATGTCCGTGATCTCGGCGGGAACCGCGGACCAGTCCACCCTGTATCCGGCTGCCTCCAGCCGGTAGGTGCGGTGCACGTCGGTCGCGTCGCGGCGGCCGAGGGCGCGCCGCAGGGCGACCGGGGCGTCGGCGGCGGTCCGGTAGTAGCAGCAGGGCATCAGCGCCATGGGCCCGCCGGTCGCCAGTCCCGCATCGATGCAGCGATCCGTGCGCACGCCGCAGGCGTGCACGGCGATGATGGCTGTCCCTGGCGCAAGGGCGTGGCCGACGCCCTCCACGGATCGCTCCAGGTACACCACCTTGTCCGTGACCCACGGGGCCTCAGATGCAACGGCGTCCAGCACGGTGTCAAAGCTGGCGGTGCGGCGCCGATCCACCAGCGTGACGCGATCGACACGTCTCTCAAACGCGGCAAAGAGCACGCCCGTGAGCCCGTGCCCACAGCAGAGATCCGCCATCTCCGTCGCCCGGGCGCGGCGGCGGGTCCGCTCGAAGAACTCGAAGCTCTCAAAGACCTCTTTGACCGGCACTGCCTTGCGGGCGCAGAGCGCGCGCGCGATCCGCTGCGGCAGACCGTCACCGGGGAAGTATTGTGCGGAGTCGGGATGGATGCGGGCGCGCACGCCGGTCAGCGGGCGCAGCGCCGGATCATTGAAGTTCCGGAAGGCCTTGAATGGCGTCACTCGGCGCGGGCACGTGCGGCGACGGGATCAAACCCCTCGGGCCATTGGGTCTCCGCGTTGTACACGGCCCCTCGGAACGTGGCGCCGTTGGTCTTGGCCCCCGTCAGGTCCGCGCCGCGAAAGTCGGTTCCCAGGAAGTGGCCTCGGCGCAGGTCCGCCCCCTTGAGGTTGGCGCCGCGTAGATTGGCCCGCTCCGCGTAGGCGCCGCGCAGGTCGGCGCCCTCCAGGCTCGCCCGGCGACCATCCGCCAGCTCGAGACGCGCCTCCTTGAGCACCGCGCCGCTGAAATCTGCGTCTCGCAGTTTGGCCCGGCTCAGCTGTGCGCCCGAGAAGTCCGCCTGGGCTCCCTGCGACCTGTACAGGTTTGCGCCGGCCAGACGGGCCTCGACAAAGCCCGCTTTGGCAATTGAGGCATAGCGCAGGTTTGCCCCCGCCAGCTCGGCGCCGGCGCAGCTGCCGCCGGGCTTCACGCTGCACGTCAGCTTCTCCACATGCCCCCCACAAGTCCCGCCGGCCGCGTCGGCGTTGGTGCCATCCGGGCACGTCGCCCCGGCAAAACGGGCCCCGCGAAGCTTGGCGCTGCGCAGGTCGGCGTCGGTGAGGTTGGCGCCGCTCAAATCGGCGTCGTGCAGCTGGGTCTTGGACAAGATGGCGCCGGTCAGGTTGGCCCCCGTCAGGTTGGCGCCAGTCAGATCGGCGCCGGACAGGTCAGCCCCAGCCAGGTTGGCCCCTGTCAGGTTGGCGCCCATCATGTAGGACGACGTGCCGTTGACGCCGGACAGGTTGGCCTTGTGGAAGACCGCCTGCCGCAGATCCATCTGGTGGAATGTGCTTCCGGAGAAATCTGCGCCCGTCCCGATGCTGCCCTGCAGCGATCCGCCGGTCAGGTTCACATTCGCCAGGTTCGCGCCGGCAAAATCGACGCCGGCAAAGTTCGCTCCTGGACCGACAGCGCCGCTGGCGACGGGGTCAAACCCCTTGGGCCATTGGGTGTCGTTGTCGTAGCGCAGGTACCTGACCTTGGTGCCCTTCATGTCCGCCTGGCTCAGGTTTGCCCCCGCCACATCCGCGCCGGACAGGTCCGCTCCCTCAAGGTACGCCTCTTTGAGGTTGGCGCCCCGGAAACTCGCGCCGCGGCAGTTGGCGTTGATCAGGTAGACACCCTCGAGGTTGGCGCCCTCAAGGTTCGCGCCGCTGATGTTCGAGCGTTTCAGATTGGCCCGGTAGAAGCTCGTGCCGCTGAGGTTGGCACCGGACAGCTCCGCCTCGATCAACGTCGCCTGGGTCAGGTCGGCTCCGTTACAGTCGGAGTCGGGCGCGACGTGGCACCCCTGGATCGTCGGGTAGCTTGGGCCGCAGCCAACAAGCGCGGCGGCGGAAAAGGACAGGGCACTCAGGACCAGAGTCCGGCGCATGGTCACTCCAGGGTGTTGGGTTCGCTGGTGGCAGTGTACGGGCAGCGCAAGAAATGGAAAAGGGATGGTCAGGTGGTGAGCCTGAGACCATCCCTTTTCGTCAAATCCTTACACCGGCACCTCGTCCGAGGATCCGAGTCCGGAGAACTGACCAACGCACGAAGGCGCTGTGTCACCTCTCCGGACCCGTGCCGGTGTCTGGAGACCGATGTGGTGAACCCGCACGGGGCCTGGGTGTTACCGGGTTCCGACCTCGCTATGAGGTCCCTCATCGTTCACTCATCCCTTAGAGCACAGGGTGTGCCAGAGTTCGGATCTCGTGAGGGCGGGGGGGTGATCCTCAGGGGGCGCCGGACGTACCCCGGCATTCACACCGGTGGTTGTGAACGAATGGATACAGGGGCTAGGGATCCTCGGCGTCCCGGGTTTTCAGCCCCTCGTTCATGAAGCGTTCGAGCTTGTCTCGGAGCCTCGCGAAGGTCTCCTCGTCCTCGGAAATGAGGTTGTTGAGCTCGCCAGGGTCGGCGTCGAGGTCGAAGAGCTGCCAATTGTTGAACGTGATGGATCGGTGCAGCTTGAACCGGCCGTCCACAATCGCCTTGCGGTCGCTGAGCCTGGCGTCAGCCACCATTTCTGTGAACACGGGTCGGTCTGGCAGCCGTTCGCCGAGCAAAGTAGGCACGAGGCTGATGGGACGGCCCAGGCCCAGGTCCGCCGGTGGCACCTGGTCCACGAGGGCCGCGTCCTTCGCGATGGCCGTGAGGGTGGGAAACAGATCCAGGAGCATCACAGGGCGCGGCCGAACCCCCGGCTCCGCGCCCGGCGCGCGGACCACGAGCACGACGTGTACCTGATCGTCGTAGAGGCTCTGCCCGTGAAAGGGATAGCCGTGTTCTCCAAAGCCCTCACCGTGGTCGGATTGAATCACGATCACCGCGTCCTTGGGTGCCGCGGCGAGCAGGCGAGCCAGCTGTTTGTCCGTCCACCGGATCTCGCTTCGGTAGCGGGCGCGAGGCCCGCCAGCCGGGGCGCCCATCGACGGGTGGGCGACGTAGGGGTGGTGCGGGTCCAGCAGGTGCACCCACAGGAAAAATCGCTGATCACGCAGGGAGGTAAGTTCTTCAATGGCGGCGTCGACGGCTTTGTCGGCGGCCCAGAAGCCGCCCTGCGCTGGCAGAAGGTTCTGGAAGCGGCCAAAACCCTGGGTGATGCCGTAGGTCTCGGACAGGTATTGGTGCGTCGTGATGGCCGAGGTGGTGTAACCGGCTTCCGCGAGCACCTCAGCCAGCATGGCCTCGTCATTGTGAATGACCGTCCACTGGCTGCTGTTCCGGCGCACCTCGGAGAAGTACTTTCCGGTCATCATGCTGCCGATGCTGGCCTTGGTCAGCGGACCCTGGGCGTACGCCCGCTGGAAGACGACGGCGGATTCCGCAAAGCGGTCGAGGTTGGGTGTCGTCGTGGGGTCGTGGCCACCGATCCCCGTGTAGTCGGCACGCAATGTGTCGATGGTGATGAGGAGGATGGGCGCCTTGGCGAAAGGGACTGCGGGCTGTTCGATGGCGTGCGTAGCGGCGCTGCGGTCGGCAGCGTCCGTGGCCCGCGCGACGCGGGGCGCAGCGGCGAGCACGGCGACGACGGGGCTGAGGTCCTCACCGTCGCAGTTCTCGTCGACGCCATTGCCCGCGACTTCCGGCGCGCCGGGCGCGACCCGTGCGTCCGTGTCATCGCAGTCTCCTCCTCCGAACACCGCAGAGAATCCATCACCGTCGCGGTCTGCCGCGACCATGAGGGCGCGGGCCAGCACGCCGGACAGGGGGGCGCGCTCCAGCGTCGCCGCACGGGCCATCGGGGCGCGGTCCCAGCGGAACACGACAAAGACCAGTGACCAGACCAGCAACGCGGACAGGCCAAGGCCCGCGCGGGAGACACCCCAGCCCCCGCGACGCCCGCCCCCGGTGGCCACGGAAGTCATGGCGAAGAAGGCCATCCAGCCGGCGCCGAGAACCGCCGTCAGAGCGCCAGCTTGCGCCGCCAGCGCCGGGGCAAAGACCGCGACGAGGAGGATGAGTGCCAGCCCCACAAGGGCGACCGTGGCCAGCAACGTCCGGCGAACCCACCTGGACTCAATCGCGCGGCCACCGACCGTGGAGACGACGTTCCACAGCGCTCCAGACAGCGCGCCCACGGGCAATAGAAACGCCGCCTGGCTCAGGGGCACCAGCGCGCGCTCCCACGTGGTGGGCGTCTGGTCCGCGGACCACGAGCCCAGCAATGCCCATTCGACAACCGTCGTGGCCACGGCGGCGAGCAGGCCCAGGGCCGCGCCGCGCAGCACCGAGATGCCTAGCGCCTCAGCGTTTGATGAACTGGGTGTCCTGCCACTCATAAGTCCGTGACGGCGGTGCCTTCCACGGGAGGAGGACTTTGTCCCAGTCCGTGATGAGGTCCGCGTCCACGTCTGTGTAGGTCTTCTTGGTTACGCCGGTGGCGACGGGCTTGGAGACCACAATTCGGGTGGTGCCCCCCGGCCCTTTTGGGTCGAACGAGACTTGATTCGTGACGGTCCATCCAGGTCCCGTGTTGCCGGCCTCGGCGAGGAATACCAGGTTGATGGAGTCGAAGAACAGCCGGTAGATGGCCAGGAACTGCTGCTGGATCTGGCCTGGATGCGAGACCGAGTACCGGAGGATGAACTCGGCGCCGCCATCGCCGGTCAGGTCGCGCAGCTCCATGGAATCGTAGGTGTAGTTGGGGCCGTGCGGCAGGGTGTAATAGTAGAAATCGCCGTCACCCACGCCGCGCCCGGCGACCACGAGCCACTTTTCCAGGAGTGCCACGCGCTCGCGGCGCGCGTCGCCGCTGACCTGAACCCAGGCCTCGCTGACGACGCGGGTGCCTTTTGCGGCCGGCACGGTCTGGTAGAAACCGCCCAGCGGATCCACGGTCGAGGGGAGCAGGAGGCGCCCCATCGTCGCCGGCGAACGCTCCTTGCGCGCATCAAACGGCGCGGTGGCCACCGCCGCCTCGTCCTCGTTGGCGTCGTCGTAGTCCCAGTCCCGCACGATGATTGCCACGCCGAGGGGTTCGACGCCGGGGGCTGGGTCGCTCAACGACGCCAGAGGCAGCGCGACCTCGAAGAAGTACCCCGTCTTGCGCATCGCCCCGTCGGCCTTCACGCCCTCGATCTCCTTGCGGACGAGATTCTTTGGGTAGCCGTAGGTCACCGTGGGCTTGCCGCCATCGGGCACCTCGCCAAGGCCGAGCTCGATCATCCGGACGCGCCGCTTGCCAGCGGGCTCGCCGCCATCGATCCACAGCTCGACCCGGTCGCCAGCCTTTCGGCCCTTCTTGCCCACGACCACGTTGTCGCGCACCTCAATGGCGAGATAGAGGAACGCGCGGTCCGCCTGGGCCTGCACCAACACCGAACAGTCGCGCGGCCCGGTCCAGTCATACTCGGCCTCGGCGCGGATCAGGGCGCGGGACTCCACAGTCTGTGCCGACGCCCAGTCGGTGACGAAACCGTCGACCTTCACATAGCCGTCCGGCACATCGCCCACGGGGATGTCGAGCTTCGCCGCGTCGGCAGGCGTGGCGACCTCGGCGTGGCCCAGGCTCGTGGCCAGCAGCAGACAGAACACGGCGACACAGGGCAAGCCAAACTTCATTTGGGGATCACCTCGAGTCGCAACGGGTCTGCAGTGTCGCACACGCGGGCGAATTCCTGGAAGGCCGGGTAGTCGGACGCTGCCACTCGGGGGGCCTCCAGCACAAAGCTGCGCTTCCACACCAGCCCGCGCCCGTCCTGCTTCGCCGTTCGGGAGACGCGCCCAAAAGGGGTCTTTGCATCGATGGGGGCGGGCAGCGAGGCCAGTGTGGTGCCCTCCGGCAGGATGAGGTGAAGCGCAAGATCAATCCGGACCCGATCCCCCAACACCATCGTCATTCGCCGCGACGGCAGCTGCGCGTAGCTCGCGGTGAGATCAGACGGGAAGAACGGGCGGTCAATGCGCAGGCCCCGGTCCGAGGGCACGGCAAAATCCGGGGCAGTGAGTGTGTACCGCATGACGAGGGCGCTGTCGGCGTCGTCCACGTGGTCAAACTCCAGGTCCTTGATGTCCACGCCGGGGAACGTCTGCGCCATGGACTGCTCCACAGCTCGCTCGAGCTCACCGCGATCGGAGTAGGAGTCCAGGATGCGCCGGAAGGTGATCGCGCCGTCGCCGTTGTACGTCTCCACCACCGCGCCGCGCACCGTCCCATTGGGGAGGATCTCGAGATCGAGCTCAACCACGCGCCGGTCGGCCTGGCTCGGCAGCGTGGGGATGTCCACAAACAGCGGCTCGTCGCCCGGTACGTCACCCAGGCGCAGGCCGGTGTTCCCCTGTACCGCCGACGGGATGTAGCCCAGGATCGCATGGTTCAGGGTGGGGTCCATCCACACCCATTCGCCGTCGACCTTGGCGCGCAGCAGGACCCATTGGAGTGTCTCGGTGGAGAGGACCGTGGCCGGCGTGTTGTCCGCGTTCCAGGGGCGGGCGAACACCATCTCGGCTTCGATCCCGGCGAGCTGCAGCAGAGTGGCCAGCACGACGCGCCGGTCTCCGCGGCCCACACTCCAGGTCTCGCCGGCGGACCTGCTGAAGACGCCGCTGTCGTCCCCGGTCACACTGGCAAAGACGAGCGACCAGATCAGCTCGGCCTTCTCACGCTCGGTCCTGGCGGCGCCGATGGTCTGATCGACGGCCTCGCGCATCATCCAGTTCGGCCGTGTTGTGCCGAGGACCTGGTCGCGCCAGGTTCGGTAGACATCCCGCTGATCTCGCGCAGCGGTCACCCGGATCGACGGGAGGAATTCGCCTGAAGGCGCGGCGGACGGCTCTCCGTAGACCTGCGGACCTCGCTCCACCAGGAACCGGTGGCGGCGGAATCCCTGCCGCGTTGTGACCACGGGCTCGGGCGCGCCATTGCGCCGGTCGACTTCCGGTTTCCAGCTGTCGGGCAGCTCCAGGATGTACTCACTGCGCAACAGCGGTGCGTCGAAGATGTTGAAATAGAAGCGAATTCCCTCGTAGCTGCCCTTGCGCAGGGTGCTGCCCTCGGACGCCTCCAGGTACTCGTACTCGACGAAGTCTCCGGGCTCGAGGTTGGGCATGGAGATGGACGCCTTGCCAGCCACAAAATCCGGCTCCAGCGCGGTCCCGTCCGGCTTCACGGTCCGGACCTGCAGCAACAGCGCCGTGGAGGGGATCTCCACCTCGCCGAAGGCGTCAATTCCGTCCTTGTTCTGAACGCGAATGATGATGTGCGTATTGGTGATGCTGGACCCATCGTCAAAGACCCGGGTCGCCGCGTAGTCGAGGACGTAGACCCCGCTGGAGTCGTCTCCGACGGGCGCGGCGAGAAACCCGCGAATGATCGGCGCGCCATCGATGCGGAGGTCCTCGAGGACGTTTTTGCCGTCCAGACCGGCCAGCGCGCGCTGGAGTCCGTAGCTACCAGGGTTGCGGGCCAGCGCCTTGCCTGCCCAGGCCCGCGCCGCGTCCCGCTGACCCCTCCCGAGGAGCAAGTCGAACCTGGCGAGGTCGATGCTGACGGGGTCGGCTGAGGCGTCGGCGGCGAGTGCCCACTGTTTGTCCGCGGCCTCTGCTTTGCCCGAGAGCTCGTAGAGAGCCGCCAGCGAGCGCCGCGTCTCGATGCTGCGCGGGTTGCGCGCCGCGACGGTCTCCAGACGTGCGATGGCCCCCTCCACCCGTCCGGCGGGGAGGTCGTACTTCAGGGCGAGCATGCGTTGTGATTCGTCGCAGGCGAGCTGCTCGGGGGTGAGGACTTCTGTGGGTTCGGGCCACACGGCCTGGGCCTCCCATGCGTTCCAGAGGCGAAGCACGACGGCGCAATTGGTGGGGTTGAGCTTGGCGGCGCGGCGCAAGGTCGCGCGGGACTGTGCGGCCCATCCGAGCACGTCAAAGGCCTGGTAGAGATGCATCTGCGGCAGGTACTCGTCGGGTCGCAGCTCGCCCACGCCAACCAGGATCTCCAGCGCCTCCTCGGCGCGTCCCTCCTCGGCCAGTTGCCACCCGAGTCGATCGGCGGCCGCCAGGGACCCGGGGTCCTGCTCGAAGGTGCGTCGCAGCAGCGCCAGCGATCCCTCGCGGGCCACGCCCGAATCGATCCCGAGCGCCGTCGAGATCCCGCTCGCCCGCGCGAGGGGGGCACCAGAAAAGGCGGGGTAATTGCCGGATACGGTGTCGGTCAGGATGACGAGATCCTGGGTGCTGCCGGCGAACGCCGCGAGCGTCGCCTGTACGTAGGCGTGCCATGGGCTGTCGGGCTCTGCCTCGATGGCCTCTGCAAACAGGTCGTCGTCTCCGGAAGTCGCCTTCGCCATGGCGGCGCCCGCCGGCTTTGCCGCGAAGGTGCCTGGGAACCGCCCTCCGTTGCGGGCAGTCCATTGGAGAACAAACTGGTCGTTCTGACCGGTGACAGCCATTCGGACACGCACCCGGTGGGTGCCGGCGCCAAGGTGGACCGTCCGGGCAAAGTGCTCGCTGGATTCACCCTCCTGCCGCTGGACATCGATCACCGGCTCGCCGTCGACCTCCACGAGGAGGTCGTGTCGGGTCTCGAGCGTCAAGACAGTGTGGATGGGCGCGGGTACGGTCAGCCAGGTCTCGAGGATGTGAATGCCAGTCTGGCGCCAGGTTGGATCGCAACGTGGCTCGTCACAGACGAGGTCGACGGTCTTCTCCTCGAACCCTCTGCGCGGGTACGAGTCGGCCAGGGCGGTGTCGTCGTCGGCCGGAAACGCGGTGTAGCGATCCAGGTGGGGGTAGACAGACAGGGGGCCCGCGACGCGCCATGGGTTGGCAAACCCGTGGGCGGAGCCGTCAAACGGGCCCGCGTCGGCGGAGGCCCGGCTCTTGCGGTAGTCGGCCTCCATCGCCATGCGGCCGAGCAGGCCGCGGGTCAGAGCGCTCGGGCCGGCCGCGGGCTTTGCGGTCGTCTCCGCAGCCCGCGTCGCCCGGTCTCTCCAACCCGGCGCGTGGTTGCGCAGCGCCCATAGCTGGGCGGCGGCTGCCGGGGCCGACTCGTCGCCCGGATGCCGCTCGAGCAGCTGCGTGTACGCCTCGGTAGCGCGTGTGTAGCGCGCTGTGGCCGCCGCAGACTCGGCCAGACCGTAGAGAGTCCAGGGGTCGGTCGCGCCGGCCGCGACGCGCTCCTCGAAGGCGTCGAACGCAGCCTGCGCGTCGCCCTCGCTCATCCAGAGATACCACGCGGCGTCCGCGCTGTTGGGCGCGGACAAGCCGCTGAGATCCGGCCCGAAACCGCGGGTCGGGGCGGTGGAGGGGCAGGCGGTCAAAAGGCAGCCGACGGCCGCTACAACAGCCAGAAGGCGGAGGTCAATTCGCATAGCGCTCGAACACCAACGGGGTCTGCAACGCCTGATCTACGGCGCGCAGCCAATCTCGGAATTTCGGGTAGTCGCCGGGCGTCACCCGGTGCACATCGACCTGTAGCGTGGACGTGACCGACGCCCCCGTGGGCGTCGCTCGCACAGAGAGTTCAAATCTGCCAAACGCCGACTCGATGACGACGGGCTGGCCGGCGGCGCTGCTGAGCTTCGCCCCGGTCGGAGCCGTCACCTCGACGGCCTCCTGGCTGACAAAGGGGTGGCCCACCTCCAGGATCTGCTTGCGCTTGGTCCACGGCGCCAGCCGCTCCAGAAGGCGAGCGGGCCGAAGTACCGGCTTGAGGCGGATCTGTTTCGGACTCGCCTCCGTGAGATCCGGGTGCTTGAACCGGTAGGACACCTTGACGGGCTCCTCCAGCTTGCTGAGCTCACTGAACTGCAGCGGACCGAGCTCGGAGCCGGGGAAATCGCCGCTGAGCTTGTTCCTGAATCTCTCCTCGCGCTCGGTCCGGGTCTGGTACCGCTCCCGCCACCCCGCGGCGAAGGCGCCGGTCAGCGTAGAACCCACATCGACGACCGCTACATCGCCACGAAGATCCACCGCGTAGCTGGTGAGCACGCTGTTGGTCGCGGCCGGCAGGATCGGCGTCTTGCGCAGGATGTACTCCCCTCCGTCCTTGACGATGAGGACCTGCACGCCCTGGTCCCCCCACGGGAGCTCCGACGTGCCGCTGTACTCCGCGGTGCCATCCAGGAACAGGTCAAACTCGGGCACGTAGGCGATGGCGTGGTCGAAGATCTGGAGGCTTGCCGGCGTCGTGTCGATCTCGCCGTTGCGGCGTGTTCGCACGAGCACGATGTTGGCGGGGATGCCGGCGGTGTCGAGCATGACCTTGATCAGGGACGCCTTGTCCTTGCAGTCGCCAAAACGGCGCTTGAGACACTCCGTCGTGCGGTAGGGCTTGAATCCGTGGATGCCGAACTCGAGCCCGACGTAGCGGGTGTTCTGCACCACCCAATTGTGGAGAGCGGCGACCTTTTTCCGACGGTCTGTCAGACCGTTGGTCTGCTCCGTAACGATCTTCCGAATCTCGTTGTCCACGACGAGTTGTTCGTCCACCAGGTCCCAGTACCAGCGGGTGACCTCGTCCCACTTCCCGTAGGTGGACAGGTGCAGGTAGTCGCCGGTCTCGGTGTAGCCCGGGCGCTGGTCGTCGGTGGGTATTTTGGGCACGTCCCGGAAAGTCCAGGCGCGCGAGGTCAAGCCGTCCGCGGTCTGGGACTCGAGGAACTCGTGGGGCAGCTTGGGCGCGCGCGTGACCATCTTGCGCGCCGGTGACGCCAGGAGTGTGTAGCGGGCCAGGAGTTTCGGGGCGCTGTCCTGGAGCGTCTCGATGGCGCCAAAATAGTCGCCCAGGATGTTCGTCGCGCCCGTCTGTTGAATCGTGTATTGGACCTCGACAACGTCGCCGGGGCCGAGCTCGGGCAGCGCAATCACCAACGCCGCGTAGTCGTAGTACAGGTTGTACCAGGGCTCGCTGAGCGACTGCTCGTACGTCTGCCGGGTCTCGCGGACCGACCCGTCGGGCTTGGTCACGCGTACCCGCTTCACCTTCACTGCCTGGCTGTCCGGGGTGTAGCCGACCGAGACAGAGCGCAGGCTTGTGGCGCCGAGGTCGGTGCGCACCTTGGCGATCTGCTGGACGAAGGTGGAGGTCAGGCCGGAATCGAAGACGCGTGTGACCTTCTGATCGACCAGATAGAAGAAGTCCTCGTCGCCAAACCGGGCGTCCTCCTGCTCCTGGGTCATCGCCGGTGCCGCCATCACCCACGCGTCCTCAGGCCGGGGCCCAGAGGACGGGTTCAGGAACTCTGAGTACTGCTCCAGGTCGGCGTTCTGGGGCTCGATGGCCAGCGCCTTGGCAAACGCCTGCGTCGCGTCCTCGGCGGTGCCGTACTCGGCGTCGTGCAGGCCCAGGTCTATCCAATACGAGGCATCGCCCGGGACCAACGCTGTCAGCATGATCCGCCATTTGCGGGCCTCGGCGGGTCGGCCCGTGGCCAGCTCGACCTGCGCCGTGAGGCCCAACAGCCCGGTCACGTCCGGGCGCAGCAGCATCGCCGTGGCCGCCAGTTTCCGGGCGCCGTCGTGATCGCGGCGCTCGAGCGCGTTGCCGACGCAGTCCGTGTACACACCCAGGTTGCTGGCGTCGGCCTTGAGCCGGGCCTGACACAACTTCCAGGCGAACGCCTTGTCGGGGGTCTGCCCGACCACAGACACGGCGTTCGCAAGCGCCTTGGGGTTGTCCGGCGCGGAGGCGAACAAGTTCCTCGCGTGCCACAGCGCGGCCTGCACCAGGTTCTCTTCCATCAGCACGGTCGCGAGAAACCTGCGCGCCGCGGCGAACTCCGGATGGGCGGCGACGAGCGCCTCGGCCTTCCCTCGGGCGGCGACGACCTGCGCGTCCCCCGACGACGCAAACCAGGCCCGAGCCTGGAGCAGGCCCAGCCAGGGATCGTCCGGCCGCTGGGCGGCGGCCGCGTCCAGTGCATGCAGGCGCTCGTAGGCGTGGGACGCGCCCTCGGCCAGGAGCGCGTTTGTATCTGCGTCGGGCGTACCGGCCTCGCGCGCCCGCCGCGCGAGCGCAAGATGTGGCTCCCCCGAGTCTTCAGGCAGCGTTCGCTGGGACAGGAGCGCGGCGCGGGCCAGGTCCCTGGGCGACTTTGCGGCAGACTCGAGAGCCTGGAGGGGCGTCGTGGGCTTGCCCTTGCCCGTGGTGAGGCGAGCGGCAAAGTCGCTGGCGCCCTCCTCGCCGCTGAGCTTGATGAGCAGGGTGCTCGGGCCGGCAGGCAGAGAGACCGGCCACGCGTCGGCGTCGGGCCAGGTGGATGGGTCGCACCCGGCGCCCTCGACCCGCTCACCGACGAGGTTCCCGTCGAGAAACGCGCGGTAGGGTCCACGGGCTGAGATCCGCAGCGTCTCCTTGGAGGGTTTTTTTCGTTGGACGCGGGTACGCGCGTAGGCCACAGAGTTGTCCATCGGCCGCACGAGGGTCTGGGGATCGACGACGCCAAGGTGTGTGCGGTCCTCCAAGCTACGCCACCTCACCTCGCCGAGGCGGCCTGTGTACGTGGTGGCCGTCGGGTCGGTCTCGGGGCCGAAGGGCGTGGTGATGCTTCCGGCGCCGCCCCCGAAGGGTCCCAGGAGGTCCCAGTCCAGCTGCCAGCCCGCCGCCCGCAGCCGGGCATTGGCCGCCTTTCGGTCGCCGCGGGCGGTGTCGAGTGTAGCCATCTCCAGCGTCCACTGCGCCCGCGCGAGCGGGTGCAACGGCGCGGAACCCAGTGTGGCGAGCGTGCGTCCGCGGGCCGCCAGCCCGAGCTCGGGCAGCACCTCGCGCAGCTCGGTGACGACACCAATGCTGCGCGGGTCTTTCCCGAGTTTGCGGGCTTCGGCGGCCAGCGTGGTGGCCCGCGCCTCCGCTGGGTCCGCGGCGTGGGCCGTGGCCGCCCAGGAAGTCGCAGCGAGGGCCAGGCAGACGCAGCGCACAGCCCATTGGTGGCGTTGTGACGCTGCGAGGACGGGGGCCGAGGGATTGAGGATCATGAACATCGCCTGTAGTGAGCGGCCCGGTGGCCCATCACCGCCGGGTTGCGTCGCGGGTCGCCGCCCGCAGGGGGCGTCCAGCCAGGGCGCTGAGGTCGTCCTACGCATTCGCGCGACGGGCGCGAATCCAAACGACGTGCCTGCAAGCCCAGGCACCGTAACAACAGTCATGCACTCCGACAATCCCGGCGCGCGAGTGTTCCCAGCTTGCGCACGTTCGAGCCCGATTGTAGTCTCGGCAGGCGGCGCGTTGGGGCCGCAGGGGCGGATTTGAACCGGACGACGCTCGTCATCATCGCGGCTGTGCTGCTCGCCGCAGGGTTGCTGCTCCAGGTCGCGACCCTCCTGGAGGTGAGCGGCCTGTCGGCTGCATCGGTCAGCTGGTCGGTGCTCGGTGTCCTTGCGCTGGCCATCGGGCTGCTGCTGGTGGGCCTTCGGGGGCGCCCTGGCGCCGGGGAACTCTCACCTCCATCGCGTCAGGACACCGGCGAGCTGGAGCTCGCGCGCGGACTGCTGGAGCTCATGGCGACCGCCGACGCGCAGGCTGTCCTCCTTGTCGAGGAGGGCACCTGGGTCATTCACGGATGCAACACCGGCCTGCGCACGCTTATGTCGCCTGAGGGCCGGCCGGCGGCCGGGGCGAACCTTGCCCAGATGGCCGGAACCGACGCGTTTGCCGCGCAGCTCTTTGGCGCGGTGCGCAGCGTGGACGACCACCCCGTTGAGAACGAGGGTGTCTTCTACGACGTGAGCAAGCACCGCGTGGTCGTGGCTGGCCGCGTGGTGATCCGCATGGAGCTCGAGCCGCGCGAGGAGGCCCACATCGAGGCCCTCCTGAACCGCAATGTGGAGCTGCGCCGCGCGCGCAAGGAACTCGAGAGCCAGAACGACGCCCTGCGCGGCGCCGAAGAGGTCCGACGGCGGCTGCTCGCCAACGTGAGTCATGACCTGCGGACCCCGCTGGTGTCGATGCGCGGCTACGCCGAGCTGCTCGCCAAGGGCGGTTTGGGGGAGATCACAGAGCGGCAGCGCAAAGGGGTTCAGACCATGCTGCGCAACCTGGACCGGTTGCTGGCCATGATCGAGGACCTGCTGCAATTCGGCGAGATGAACCGCGGTGAGGCCACCCTCAAAGCAGACGTCTTCGATCTGGCCGACCTTGCGCGGGACGTCGTGGAGCTCGCGCACGCGCAGGCACAGGAGAACAGGATCAACCTTCGTTTGCGGGTGCAACCGCCCACGGATGGAACGATCGGCGTGATGGTGCATGCGGACCGCATCCGGCTCAACAGGGTCCTTCTCAACCTCGTGGGGAACGCGATCAAATTCACCCCCCCCGGCGGCAAGGTGCGCGTGTACCTGCGCTCTGCGGATCAGGACGAGGTCGCGCACCTGGAGCATACGGTGCAGGCGGCCGCAGGGGCTGACTCCAGTGGCGGGTGGATGGCCGCGGGACGCGCTGGCAGCTGGGTACTTCTCCGCGTCCTGGACACAGGGTGTGGCATTCCGACGAAGGATCTGGACCGCGTGTTCGGCTGGGGCAACACCCTCGGACACTCGGGGTCCGCTTCGGGGCTGGGCCTGGCCATCACCGACGAGATCGTTCGCCTTCATGGTGGCCTCATCGAGCTGCAGTCCGAGGTCGGGGAGGGCACCGTCTTCAGCGTCTGGCTGCCCGTCGGTCGCCCAGGGGCTGCGCCGCCGCCGGCACGGACATCGGGTGCAATCCGGGCGCGTGGGACCCGCGCACGGGTGCTCATCGTGGACGACGAACACGACATTCTTGAGTTTGCCGCCGAGGTGTTGGAGCAGGCCGGCTACGAGATCCGGACTGCCGCGGAAGTGGAGCAGGTGTGGACGATCGTTGGCTCGTGGCGTCCCGACGCCATCGTGGTCGACTACACGCTGCGTGGGATCGAGGGTGATGAACTCATCGGTCAGCTCAAGGCCCACGCGCGTCTCGCGCTCGTGCCAGTAGGTGTCCTGTCGGCCCACGCTGCCCGCGAGGTCAAGGACAAATGCCTGGCCGCGGGCGCGCGGGCGTACCTGCGCAAACCATTCTCGCTCGACGACCTGACGGAGTTTGTCGGGAACCTTGTCCCCAGCGATCTGCCGCCGCCGCCCAAGCCACGGGTGACCGGGACGGTTTCCATGGCAGCGCGACGCGGCCCGCGGGACACGCCCAGCCCCACATGATTCGGCCAGGGAGCCGGGTCCGACTCCGCGTACGGCTCAGGTTCGCAGGCGCTCCGCGAACCATCCGGAGATGGCCGGGTACGTGATCTTCGGTGCGCGCGAGCCAACGACACCTCCGACATGGCCGCCGGGTACGCGAACCACCTCGGTGTCCTTGCTGCCGCAATGGTCGATCAGCGCGGTCGCAGCAGGCGGGGGGCAGATCGTGTCCCGCTCGGTGACGACCACCAACACCGGACACTCGATGGCGCCCAGGTCCACCCGCTTGCCGCCCACACGCATCTCGCCCTTCACCAGCAGATTCCGCTGGTAGAGCTCGTCGATGTAGGTGCGGTACGCCTCGGCGGGAAAGGCGATGTTGTCGTTCGCCCAGGTCTCCAAAGCGTCGTAGGCCTTCAGGAAGTCCGGGTCGGTTCCCCGATCTACCAGCGCGACCCATTTGGCGATCTGCGAGGTGGGTCGCATGGACGTGAACCCGCTCTGCATCTGCCTCGGGTGCACATTGCCGGCGTCGGAGATCGCGTTGACGTCAAAGTGGGCAGCGTCTGTGAGTTTGCCGAGCAGTCCGGCGTGCGCGAAGTCGATGGGGCCGGCCAGGTTGACCAACGCGGCGACGCGCTCCGGATGCATCGCCGAGAAGATCGTGGTCAGCGTGGCGCCCATGCAATAGCCAAGCATGCCGATGCTGGGGTGTCCGGTCTCGCGACATACCCGGCGCGTCGCCCGGTGCAGTCTCTCCAGCACGTGTTGCCAGGTAAGGTAGCGGTCCTCGTCCTCGGCGGCGCCCCAATCCAGACACCAGGTGTCAAACCCGGCGGCCACGAGCGCCTGCACGAGGCTCGACCCGTCGCGCAGGTCGAGCACGTACCAGCGGTTGATGAGGGAGGGAATCAGCAGGATGGGCACACCCGCGGGCTCGCCCGTCGCCGGGGTGAACCGCAGCAGGCGAGCGGTGCCGTCCCGCTGCACGACCGAGTACGGACTCGGCTTCATTCGCGCCCGTGGAAACGGGAAGTCCAGGACGGCTCCGCCCGCCGGCGAACCTTGCGGTGCGGCCATCAGGCGGCCCAGGAGCCGGTGAACATGGCGGCGGAGCGGCGCATGGCCTCCAGCGACAGGCGGCGCCACTCGGCGGACAGCTGGCTGTTGTACGCGATGCCGTCTTTGAAGAGGCGAGCGGCCTCGTCGATGTTCTTGCTCATCTGGGCGTAGCCCTGGCTCTCAAGCCGGGTGAAGTCCTTCTGGGACGCCTCCAGACGCTCGACGGACTCGTCGATCATCTTCTGCATGGTGTCCGTAGCTTCTTTTTGCGCCTGCGAAGTGTTGGTCTTGCTCACTGTGAACTCCATCGGTTCCGTAGACGCCGGGTCTACGTGTGTTTGATGGAGCAGATGCTACGCACCACGAGCGCGGCGGTCAAGCAGTTTTTGTGCAGTGCACAAAAACGGTGGCGGGGTCACTCGCCCTTGGCGGCGGCGGCAAGGAGAGTCTCCTTGAGGGCCTCAAGTTCGGCGCGGAGGTCGGCAATGTCGGCGTCGCGGCTGGGAGGCTCTGGGGCCGGTGGTGCCTCGGGGGGCGGCGGCGGCGGCGGCGCGGGGTAGCCCGACATCGGCGGCGCGGACGGCGGTGCAGCGTAGCCGCCGTAGGGCTGTTGCCAGGCGCCCGGGTTCATCCACGGCATCGAGCTCATCATCCGCGCCGCGTCCGTGGCCCACGGCATGTTCATCCACGGGGCAAAACCCGGGCTCGCGCCTCGGCGGGCCTGCACATACATGTGCATCGCCATGGCCATGTACTGGCCCATGAACTCGGCGAGCGCGTCGTCGCCCATCCGGATCATCTCCGTCAGCAGCGGGACGGACAGCAGTTTGCTTGCGCCGCGGCTCTCCATCACGAGCTGGGCCATCGTGGCCTGGGTCAGGTCGTCCCCGCTGGAGGCGTCCACAACCCGGGCGTCGACCCCGCCCCGGATCTTTGCCCCGAGCTCGTCGAGTGTGATGTACCGGCTCTCACTGGTGTCGTAGAGGCGTCGGTTGCTGTACTTCTTGATTGTGATCATCGCGGCTCCCTGTTGCGATGCAGCGATTCTACACTGCGTGCGCGAATAGGGGAAGCGTGGTGGTCGTGTATTGTGATGTTGCAATGCAGCATTTGGCTTGACGGCGGAGGCGGCCGGTGGGTAGTGTGAGGCCGTCGACACCCCGACTTGGAGAGAACTCATGATGTGGGACATGTGGAAGAAGGGCTTTTACGCCTGGGAGAGCGCGACAGCGCAGTACATGGAATCCTGGCTGCAGAGCCCGCTGGTGCTCGGCCCGAGCGGCGCGATGCTCACCGCCGTGATGAAGGCGCGCGCGGCGCAGGACAAGGCGATGGCGCAGACCTGGGGGCGCTTTGGTGTCGCCACGCGCCGCGACCAGGAGCGCACGCTGCACGCGCTCAACATGATCCAGAGCCGGCTGATGGACCTCGAGGAGCGCCTCGAGGACGCGGAGCGCTGACGTGGCAGGCCTGGATCCCAGCCGCTACGCCGAGCCGGGAATCGCGCCCCGCGTTGTCTTTGAGGACCTGGCGGGCAAAGCGGCCCGCGTGCGGTTCATGGTGGACGACGGGCACGGAGACTGGCGCGCGGTGACCTGGGGCGGGTTCGCCGCGCGGATCCGCGGCGTCGCGCTGTGGCTCAAGGCGCGGGGGCTGCAGCCCGGCGAGTGCGTCGCGCTGTTCGCGCACAACAGCGTGGACTGGATCTCGGTCGCGCTGGGAATCCAGGCGGTCGGCGGCGTCATGGTCCCGATCTACCCGGTCAGTACCGCCCCACAGGCCCACTACATCCTGGACCACTGCGAGGCCCGGTTTGTGTTCTGCGACGCAGGCACGCGGGAAAAAGTCCCAGCGGGTCCGACTGTGGTCGGCCTCGACGGTGGCGGTGTGCCCCTGGCCGAAGTGCTCGCCCGGGGCAACGCGTTGCACGTCGAGGACCCTGACGTTCTCGGCTCGGCGTTGGCATCCCTGGACCTGGGCCAACCGGCTCTGATGCTCTACACCAGCGGGACGACTGGACAGCCCAAAGGCGTGCCGCTGACGCACGGGAACATCGGCGTCAACGCGCGCGATTGGCTCCTGTCCAACGGCCCTCTGCTCGCGGAGGAGATGGTGGATCTACTGTGGCTGCCCATGAGCCACATCTTTGGGTTTGGCCAGGTATGCCTGGGCAACACCCTGCAGTTTACGTCCTACCTCTGTGAGCCCAAGCGTGCGCTGGACCTGCTGCCCGTCGTGCGACCCCAGGTCTTTATGAGCGTGCCGGCGTTCTGGGAGAAGCTCGCCGCCGCCGCAGCGACGCAGCCCACGGCGCTTGGACGGTGCGAAGCACTGACGGCGCTCACCGGTGGGAAGCTGCGGTTTTGCCTCTCTGGCGGCGCCGGCTTGAGCCGGGATGTCAAAGAGGCCTTTCTCGCCGCCGGCATGCTGATCGTTGAGGGCTACGGGCTGACCGAGACCTCGCCCACACTCACGCTCAACCGGCCCGATGACTTTCACTTTGACTCTGTCGGCAAGCCGTTGCCCACCGTGCAGCTGTCCCTCGCGGCCGACGGCGAGATCCTGGCGCGTGGGCCGAATGTGTTTTCCGGCTACTTCAAGGACCCCGAGGCGACGCGCGCCGCGTTCACCGACGACGGATGGTTTCGCACAGGAGATCTGGGCCGACTCGATGAGCAGGGCTTCTTGCGCATCATTGGGCGCAAGAAGGAGATTCTGGTCACCGCCGGCGGCAAGAACATCCCGCCTGCCAATGTGGAGATGCGCTTCGCGGACGATCCCGTGATTGACCGCGTCGTGGTTTATGGGGACGGCAAACGCTACCTCGTCGCCTGTGTCTGGGTGGTCGATGGAGCGTCTCCGGCCGAGGTGCAGGCGCGGGTCGACGCTGTCAACGCCGGACTTGCTCGGCATGAGACCATCAAGCGTTTTGCGGTCGTTGCGCAGCCACTGACCGTGGAGGACGGACATCTGACCACGACTCTGAAGCTGCGCCGCAAGGCGGTGTACGCGTCGTTCCACGACGTCTTTGAGGGGCTGTACGAGGCATGAAGCGCATCGCCAACCTCCTGGGACTGCCCTGGCGCAAGCCGCCGCCGCTCGGCGCCACCCCGTCGGACGTGGTCCACGCGGAGAACAAGTGGCGCCTGCTGCGCTACCGTCCGCGCGCGCAAGGCCTGGCGTTCCGGACCCCCGTGCTGATGGTGCCTTCGCTGATCAACCGCCACTACGTGCTCGACCTCACGCCGGGCAAGAGCATGGTGGAGTACCTTGTGGAGCAGGGGCACGACGTCTACGTCATCGACTGGGGCACGCCCGGGCCGGAGGATCGGTACCTCGACTTTGACACCATCTGCGCCACCTATCTCGGACGGGCCGTCCGCATCGCCGCCCGCAGCGGTCCCCGCGGGCAGGTTCACCTGTTGGGGTACTGCCTGGGCGGTACGCTGACGACGATCTATGCGGCCGCGTTTCCGGAGAAGGTCGCGTCCCTGGTTGCGCTGGCGGCCCCGGTCGCCT
>CALBXO010000703.1 GCA_937890335.1 uncultured Pseudomonadota bacterium
GTGTTCACACGGCCCCGGGACACGGGCAGGAGGACTTTGGGCTCGGTCAGCAATTCGGTCTGGAGGTGCTCAACCCGGTGGATCGATTCGGGAAGTACACCGCGCAATTCGAGGAGATGCGCGGGGTGCACGTCTTCAAGGCCAACCCCGTCATCATCGACAAGCTCGTCGATCTGGGCGCGTTGCTGAGCCATCCCAAACTGTCCGTCACCATCGACCGGTATCCGCATTGCTGGCGCACGAAGACGCCGGTCATCTTCCGGGCGACCGAGCAGTGGTTCATCGGCCTGGATGTGCCCATGGCAGCGCGTGGCGGCAAGACTCTCCGCGAGCTGGCCATCGACGAGATCGAGCGGGTGGATTGGGTCCCGAGTTGGGGGCGCGACCGCATCTACGGGATGATGGCCAACCGTCCGGATTGGTGCATCTCGCGCCAGCGGCTCTGGGGCGTGCCCATCACGGTCTTCTTCTGCAACGCGTGCGAGGGGGACATCGTCACCCACGAGGTTGCGTACCACGTGGCGTCCCTCGCCGAGGAGCACGGCTCAGACATCTGGTTTGACTGGGGGCCGGAGCGCCTGGTGCCGGAGGGATTCGTCTGCCCGCACTGTGGAGGAGCGCCCACCGAGTTCCGCAAGGAGGGGGACATCCTGGATGTGTGGTTCGACTCGGGGTCGTCGTGGTCGGCGGTCCTCGACGCCAAGTTGGGGCTCAAATCCGACGTGGCGGACCTGTACCTCGAGGGCAGCGACCAGCACCGCGGATGGTTCAACTCCAGCCTGCTCATCGGACTCGGATCCAAGGGGAGGGCGCCGTACGACGTGTGCCTGACCCACGGGTTCGTCGTCGATGACTCCGGCCGCAAGTACTCCAAGTCCAGCAAGAATTTCACCAAGCCGCAGAAGATGATCGACGTCGATGGTGTCGACGTTCTTCGGCTCTGGGTGGCGGCGGTGGACTACCGGGGCGACATCACGCTCTCGGCGGAGATCCTCAAGACGGTCAAGGACGCGTACCGCAAGTTGCGCAACACATGCCGCTTCCTGCTTGGGACGCTTCACGACTTTGATCCCGCCGTCCATGCGCAGCCCATGGAGGCGATGGACGACCTGGATCGTTGGGCGCTCGCACGGACGGCGTCCGTGATGGACAAGGTGTCGCAGGCGTACAGCCGGTACGAGTTCCACGCCATCTACCACCTGCTCATCCGGTTCGCGACGGTGGACCTGTCCAACACGTACCTCAATGCCCTCAAGGACCGTTTGTATTGCGCACACCGTGACGACGCGACGCGCCGCGCCAGCCAGACGGCGGTATACGGCGTGCTTCAGGCGTTCGTGCGGATGATGGCCCCCATCCTTGCGTTCACCGCAGACGAGGTCTGGGAGCACATGCCGAGGGCGGCTGAGGACCCGGACAACGTCCACATGGCGCATTTCCTCAACGTGGACCCGGTGTGGGCGGACGCCGTGGCGCAGTGGCCCAACGCGGAGCTCGAGGAACAATGGGAGCTGCTGCGCGGCGTTCAGACCGAAGTACAGAGGAATGTGGACGCGCTGCGGCCCAAGAAACGCGGTGAGCGCGAGCCGGGCCAGATTGGTTCTACCGAGGAGGCCATCGTTACGCTGGTCTGCGACGGTGCGACCCATGCGCTGGTGCAGCGATTTGCTGCGCAATTGCCCGAGTACTTCATCGTCAGCGAGATCAAAGTAGAGCAGGGGACCCCGGCGCAGCCGGAACCGGATGAACAGCGGGCCGCGCCCGTCGAAGTCCGTATCGTTCCCTCGGACGAAGACAAGTGCCCGCGTTGTTGGCGGTACGGACGCGGCGTTGGCTCCGTGCTCACGTTCCCGGACCTCTGCAACCGCTGCGGTACAGTGATGGCCGCTGGAGGCGGTGCGAGCTAAGTATGCAGAAGCACTCAAAATACATTTTCTTCGCGGTCGTCGTGATCGCCTGCGTCGCCAGTGACCAGGTCACCAAGCAATGGGCGGAACACCGCCTGGCCACGCCCAACGCGTCCATCGGACCGCCCCAGACCTTCGACATCGAGGTGCCGCCGGCGGCGGCGGGTCAGACCGTTCGGAAGTTCCTGGGGGATGACCTCGCGTGGACGGATGCGGAGGAGGTCGACGCCATCGCGAAGTTCCGCACGCGCATCGATGGCAAGACCTCACCGAGCCCGGAGCACGCGCTCAAGGGCGGCGAGGTGCTGACGATCACGCGGCGGACGGTGACAGTGCACCCGGACTTTTTTCACTTCAAGTACACGCGCAACCCAGGGGCGGCGTTCGGGTTCCTGTCGCGGGATGACAGCTCGTTGCGGCGGCCTTTCTTCATCGCGGTGTCCATCCTCGCCGTGGTCGTGATCCTGTGGATCTACCGCAAGGTCACCTGGCACCAGAAGCTGCTGATGATTTCCCTGTGCCTCATCGTCGGGGGCGCCATCGGGAATCTGATTGACCGTGTCGCGTACGGTTGGGTCATCGATTTCATCGATTGGCATTGGTACGACGGTTACACGTGGCCAACGTTCAACATCGCCGACGCGCAGATATCGGCCGGCGTCGCGCTGATGGCGATCGAGATCCTCATCGGGAAGGGCGACAAGAAGGCCGAAGAAGAGGCCCTCGCCGCAAAGGACAAGTGATCTCTCGCCGACAGCAGGCCTGACCCGATGTATCCCAATCTGCTCAAGTTCTTCGAGGCGGAGATCTCGCTCCCGTCGTACTTCACGCTGATCGCGATAGGGTACGTCATTGCCCTGTTCATGGTCTGGCGGGAAGGGCGGCGTCTGCGGATTGATCCCGACGATGTCCTCGACCTTGGGCTGTGGTGCCTGGTGTTTGGCGTGGCGGGGGCCCGCGTCCTCCACGTCTTCGCAGACGGCTTCCTGATGGACTACGTGCACCTGTGCACGGACCCCATGCTGGTAGAGGGCCGCGACCTGCTGGCCAGACCGGCCGGGGAGCTCGCGGACCTTGGCGTCGCTGGAAAGCTCTGTACCGCTGACGCTGAATGCAAGGCGTCGCTGTGGGGCTTCAAGACTGTTGAGGAGCTGGGCGCGGCGGAGGCCTCCGGGGCAATCGACAGCTGCTTTGCCGAGCCTGCGGGGCGCGATGTCGGCCCGATCTGCAACGAGGCCACGGGCCTGTGTCACCCGGAGCAGGACTGCTTCCGATGGGCCAAGTTCTGGGCCGGTGGGCTGACGTTTTACGGTGGGTTCCTCGGCG
>CALBXO010000704.1 GCA_937890335.1 uncultured Pseudomonadota bacterium
GGCCAGCAACGCACGCAGCGCGTGCTCTCGCTCGCCGGGGCCGTCGGCGCTCGCCGGTGCAGACAGAGCCATGGCCGCCGCGGTTGCTACGGCCAGCGCCGTGGTGATTGTAGGTCTCAACGTCACCCGCCGATGTATACCTCGGCGGCCCGCGCGCGGCAACGGCGCCATCTACGGCATGGCAGTCAGGCCCGGTCCAGACGAGATGCAGCAAAGTTGACGGCGCTCGAAAGCGTCTGGTAATCCTGGGTAACGAAGAATTGCAACGACGGCGAAACCACCCCCTGGGGTCCGCATGACGGCATCGAACCGTGGTGCCAGTGACGAATTGTCCGGCCTGATCGAGATCGATATCGATCTGGAGTTGGACAACGACGCGCCCGCTTCCGACGCGGACGCTTCTGTCGCAGGCCCTGAGATCGACATTGAAATCGACCTGGACGCGGCCGATATGGCCGAGGCCGACAACATCTCGGACGACGAGATCCTCGACGTCGAGGACCTCGTCGAGGCCGAACACGACGGCGTGCGTCCTGTCGCGGACGACGCGCTCGAGTCGGTCCCGGATGACCAGGCCTACGATCTGTTCGAGTTGGTGGATTCGAGCGTCGCGCCGCCGCCCCTGCCACCCCCGTTGCCGGCGGAGGCGTCGATGGACTCCGCGATGGATGTGGAGCACCCAGTTCTGGATCTCGTGGACGCTGCGGGGGCGGAGCCTGCAGACGTCCCTGCCCACGAGCCCGCGGCAGACGCCGCACTCGATCCGATCGCCTCCATCAACTCGCCCCCAGCGTCCACAGACGACGCGCCCGCGGTCCTCGGTCGCCTCGACCTCGGCAAGGCGCGCCGGCAGTTCGTCAAGGAGCTCCAGCGCAAGAACGAAGAGCTCGAGTCCCAGGTGCTGGCCCTCCAGGCCGAGACGCTGGTGTCGCACGATCGCGTCGAGAAGCAGTCGCGCAAGATGGATGAGGTGCAGAACCGGCTCATGGCGACTGAGGGCCAACTGGCAATCATCGGCGCCGGTGAGGGCTCGGATCAGGTGCTCGCGGAGCTCGCCCGCATGCGCGCGGAGATGGAAGAGAGCGCGCGGGCTGCGGAGGCCCGCGTCGCAGACCTTGAGGTCCGTCTCGAAGTCGCGACGGAGCGGGAGGCTGCCGCCAGCATCCAGGCGGCCTCCTTTGCCGAGGAGGCCGAGGTATTCAACGCCCGCGAGGCCGAGTACACCGCCAGGATCAAAGGCCTCGAGGCCCAGCTGGCAGAGACCCGGGTGTCGCTCGCCTCCTTGCAGGGCGCGACGGATGCGGAGAAGGAGCTCGCCAAGCAGAACGAGTCACTTCGGTTCCGGATGGCCACGCTCGAGGCGGCGGTCGGGTTGGCGGAGGCGAAGGCGCAGGACACAAGGGGCGCTGCCGTCGATCTTGAGCGGGAGCTCGAGGTGGCCCGCGAGCTCTCCAGCCGGGCTGAGCAGGACGTCAAGGACGCCCAGACCAAGGCCGCCGAGCTGCAGACCCGCGTCGACACTCTGACGGTTGACATCGCCGCGCTGACCGCCCGCACCGAGGTCGCTGAGGACGCCCGCG
Source organism: uncultured Pseudomonadota bacterium (assembly GCA_937890335.1). Classification (GTDB taxonomy): domain Bacteria; phylum Myxococcota_A; class Bradymonadia; order Bradymonadales; genus CALBXO01. The sequence goes on from CALBXO010000704.1 coordinate 1,581, forward strand.
AAGAGGCGGAGGCGGATCTGGCTGTACTGAGTGCGGAGCGCGACCAGGCCGCGGCGCGCGTGGCGGAGCTCGAGTCGCACACCGAGGAGCAGGCGCAGGCACTGGCGTCCGCGTTCGCGAACGCGCAGGAGGCTGTCGAGACTGCGGAGACCGAGAAACACCGCGCCGACGCAGCCGCCCTCGAGGTCACCTCGTTGACGGCTGCCAAGATGGCCGCGGAGTCGCAGGCAGGTGAGCTTGAAGCGACGGTGTCGGCGTTCCAGCAGAGCCTGGACCGCGCTCGCGAAGAGCTCTCGGACCTCGAGGCCGAGCGCACGACGCTCGAGCGCAAGCTGAAGGCTGCGGTCGAGCAGCAGGACATCGTCGCCGCCACGGTCGCAGAGGCCAGGGCACGGGTCGCCGAGGCCGAAGGAGCGAGGGAGGCGGCAGCGGCCCGCACGCAGGAGGTGTCCGACGAGATCGCCGGAATGCGGTCGGAGCTCAAGGCCGCCCGGGTACAGGCCCAGGGCGCGGAGGCGCTGGCCGACAAGGTCAACGCACTCAAGGGCGAGCTGGAGGCCGAGGTCCAGAAGGCTGAGGAGCGCGACGCCGCGCTCCAGGCGTTGGAAGCCGCAGCGCAGACCGCGAGCTCCGAACACCAGCAGGCGTTGGACGCCGCCAAGGCGCAGCACGCCACGGAACTGGAAGCGGCGCACGCCGCAGCAGACGAGGTCCGCGCTGAACTCGACGCCGCCGCGTCGAAGCTCGAGGCGGTCCAGAGCGAGGCGCTGACCCTCATCGAGGCACGCGATGCTGGCAAGGCCGCCGCCGAGGAAGCCCACACGGCACTTGAGGCGGCGAATGCCGCGCTGGTCCAGGCGCAGAGCGAGCGTGACGAGCTCGCCGCAGCCCGCGACGAACAGCCTTCCCCCTCCGCAGTGGCGGATCTGGAGGCGACGCGTGACGAGGCCTTGGCCCTGGCAGAAGCGCTCGGCGCACAGGTGGACGAGTTGACGGCGCAGCTGCAGGCCGCGCAGGCGCAAGCTGCCCGTGTCGAGGAGCTCGAGGCGCAACTCGCCGAGCCGGGTGCGGGGTTCGCATCACCGGAACTTGAGTCTGCGGTGGCCAGGGTCGAAGAGCTGGAGGCGGCGCTCGCGTCCGTCCGGTCCGACGTTCCGAGCATCGATCTCGAATTGGACCTCGACGCGGCGTCTGAGGTTGGGGATCTGGACCTTGAGCCAGGAGAGCTGGAGGCGATCACGTCGCAAGACGAAGACGTTCAGGGGCTGGCGAACAGGGTTGCGCAACTCGAATCCGAACTCAGCCTCGCGCGCGACGCCCTGGCCGCGATGCCACCGAGCATGCCGACCCAGGACGTCGACGAGGCGACGCTCGAGGAGTTGGCCGTCGCGCTCGAGGAGAGCCGGCAGCTCAAGGCGCGCGTCCGAGAGCTGGAGACCACCGCGCCCGACGACGACGACAAGGTCGCGGCGCAGGTAGAGGCCCTTCGCGAGGAGTACGCTGATCTCGCCGAGGCCTTTGAGGACCTGCAGCAGTCGCACTTTGAGCGCGGCAAGCAGCTCATGAACTCCCTCGCCGAAGGGGAGCGCATGCGCGCCAATCTGGTGAGAATCGCCCAGGAGCTCAGCGCCGTGAGGGAGGAGGCGGACACGCTGTCACGCCACGCCGAGGATCTCGAGTCTGAGAAGCGGCATAACACCGGGGTGATCGAGCAGCTGCACGAGCAACTCGCCGCCGTCGTCGACGACGCCAACGCCGTCGCAGCCGTGCCACCGCTCGGCTCCCCGTCACGACCGCTGTCGCCGCAGGGATCCAACCGGCGCCCCGTGGCGTCAGGCCCCGTGTCGTCCGGCGGCCACCGGGGCAGCGCGTCTCTGTTCGGAATCGCGGACGACGACCTCGCCTTTGAGAACTCACAGTCGCGCATTCCGGAGTTCCGGGGCGGGGCCACGCAGTTTGGCGCGCCGTCCGTGGACGAGGAGGTCGCTGAACCTGAATCCAACCGTTGGTTGTCCTCGGGCGAAGGTTCATCCACCCAGATGGGGCAGAACCCCGAGCCCGACGACGACGACTTCTTCGGCGGAGAGCACGCCGAGCTGCCCGACGACTTCGAGTTCGACAGCGGGCCCGGGGACGGCGTCGATCCACTCGCAGCCCTGGAGTCGATGGGCGTGTTGGATTTGAGCCCCACTGCGGACCTCGCCGCGGCGCGCGGCTTGGATCACCGGGCCGGGTTCCTGCTTTCGATGGTGGACGGACACACGACGGTGCGCGACCTCATCGACATCTCCGGCATGCCGGTGGACGAAGTCTGCACCTTGATCAAGGACCTCTTTGATGCGGGGGCGCTGGACGCCTGACGTTCGGCCTTCTCGGAACCGAAGGGCGTCAGTTCACCTTGGCCGCACCCAATCTCCGGTCGAGCGCTACCTGGTACGCCTCGATGTTTCGGGCGTTCTGACCCAGGTCTCCCGGCGTGTCTTTTCCGGCGCTGCGGGTGCGCACCTGGGAGACGAACGCGGTCTTCTTCACGACCGTCACTGTGATCTCCTGGGTCCAACCGGTCACCGGCATCAGCGCTTGCCCGGTGATGATCCCAGTCTCCCTCGATTGGCCGGTGACAGCCCAGTTCTTCTGCTCTTTGGCCGCGCCGAGCGCCTCGTCATAGACGCGGTCGTACCCGAGCTGGTAGGTGCGGGTCCGGAGCTCGGGATAGGCGATGCTCTTGTTGGTCTCCACTTCATTGATCGTCGGCCAGATGCTGGCCGCGACCAATACGGTGGTGACGAACACGCCGGCGGTGACGCCGAGCACGAAGAGCGCGATGCGGAGGACTTTGCGGGTGCGGGTCACTGGGCCTGGAAGTTGGGGTTCAAGACAATCTCGGCCTGCAGGAGACTCTGGTAGGGCAGGTTGCGGTGCGGTCGATCCTCGACGCAGGCCACCTCCACACTGGAGTACAGTCGCAAACGCTGCTCAAGGTTCTCGATGTTCCCGGTGACGAACCCAACCTCGCGGGGCACGGTGTCGTGAAGCTGCAGCAGGTACTTGCGGCAGGCGTTGGACACCATCAACTCTGCGTCGATCTGGGCATGGTCGCGCAGCCAGATGTCCGGACAGTCGTCGATGGAGCCCTGCAAGGTGAACGCGTACATGCGGCGGTCGTAGGCGGGCCAGCCGTTGAGGCTCGGGCAGGTGCAGCCCGAGAATCCGGTACAACCCGGGTCGTCGTTGGCCCGCACCAGGTTGCGCTTGACGTAGAACTCGCCGGGCAGGCCCTCGAAGAAGAAGAAGCAACCGCCGTCCCGGAAATAGCCCTGTCCGTCCGCGAACCGCGCCGACGCGTAGACGGAGCTTGGCGCGTCGCCGGAGCAATCCCAATCCGGAATCACAGGTGGTGCGTCGCTGGTCTCCGGGCACGCTTCGTCGCCGCCGACGCAGTCGTCGTCGACCCGGTCGCCGCAGATGCCCTCGGCGCCGGGGTAGCGCAGGGGATCCCCGGGGCCGCAATCGCCGGCCTCCCGCGCAAAGCCCGGCCGCACCTCGTCCACCTCCACACAAGCAAGGATGCTGTCACCGTCGTTGCCAAAGCCGTCCTGGTCGTCGTCGCGGAACAGCTCCGTGTCCACGCACATCATGGGTGAAGTGATGGTGAGGGTCAGGCTGTAGGACAGGCGGGCTTCCGGATCGTTGGCGGACACGCGGAGGGTGTAGAGACCGGGCCCGCGCGCTGTGTGCTGTAGGAGGGCGCCGCCCTCCGTCGGGCTCGCCCGGACCAGGTCCCGACCGCCCAGCCGCAGGACCACGTCCAGGTTGGCGGCGTCTGTGTTGAACGTGAACACTGCGTCGATCTCGTCTTCGTCGCCGGCCTGGAAGCTGAACCAATCCACATCAGACGGGCACAGTGACGCGCGCACCGCCGGGCCCTCAATCGGCTCCGCCTCCTCCTCCTCTTCGTTGGGCTCGAATGCGTCGGGAACACAGGGTTGCTCGCCTGCCTCGCAGCGCTCGAGCTCCACGTTGCACCGGTCGCCCTGCGCGCAGTGCTCGTCGTCGCGACAACCAATGCCCGCGAAGATGCACCCCTGCGCCAGGCACAATTGCTCGGCGTCGCACCCCTGGTCGTCACGGCAGCCCTGCGCACAGACGTCCTCGACACAGATGGTCCCCCGATCGCAGCCGTCGTCGGCACGGCAGCCGCTGACACAGGCCGACTCCTGACAGATGGTACCCCGCTCGCAGCGCGCGTCGTCGGTGCAGCCGGCGACACAGGCGTTGTCAGCGCAGACCTGGGCGAGCGGACAATCGGCGTCGGCGCGACAGCCTTCGACGCACAGGCCGCCCGAGCAGATGGAGCGGTCGTCGCAGGAGGCGTCGTCGCGACACCCATCCGCGCACAGGCCATCTTCGCCACAGATTCGCCCTTCGCGGCAGCCGTCGTCGTCGGTGCATCCATCGGTGCACTCGTCCTCGATGCAGAGCGTCTCGAGGGTGCAGTCCAGATCGTCGCGGCAGCCGACACAGCGATTCTCGAAGCAGATCTGGGCCTGGTCCGGCGACGCGCACTCCTCGTTGGTCCGGCAGCCCTCCACGCAGCCCTCAGCCTCGCAGATGCGGCCGTCGCCGCAGCTGTCGTCCGAGCAGGGCTCAGGGGTGTCGGGCAAGGCCGTGTCGTCGCCCTCTGCATCGGTCGTGTCCCGATCCACCTGGGCGTCCTGGCCAACGTCAGCCCCCGGCGCCTTGCTGCCTACGTCGACCGTCTCGGTACAGCCGGCCAGCGCGAGGCAGGCGGCCAGGAGCCAGAGCAGCCTCATGGCGTGTAGGCCTCGTTGCGCTGCACGTCCGCGACGAGCAGGCTCTGGTAGGGAAGATTGCGGTGAGGCGCGTCCTCGGCGCACGCCACCTCCACCTTGGGGAACAGCGCCAGCCGCTGCTCAAGCGCCGCGAACCCGGTGGCGACGTAGGAGTAGGGCAGGTCGTAAAAGTGGAGTTGGTACAGGTATTTGCGGCACGCGTTGGAGACCGGCTGATCCTCGCCACCGTGGTCCTGGATGGTTACATCGGGGCAGTCGTCCACGTCGCCCGCGAGCGTGAAGGCGTACAGGCGGCGGTCGTAGGACGGCCAGTTGTTGAGGCTCGGGCACGTGCACCCGTTGAGCTCCAGGCACGCCGGGTCGTTGCTCGCCCGCTCCAGCGTGCGCTGGACGTAGTATTCGTCCGGTCGACCTTCAAAGAAAATGAAACAGCCGCCGTCGTTGAAGTAGCCCGCGCCGCTGTCGAAGCGGGCCCACGCCACCACGTTTGCGGGCGGCTCGCCGGTGCAGTCCCAGTCGGGCAGATCCATGTCTGCCGGCTGTGAGGTGGGACAAGCTTCGTCGCCGCCGTCGCAGTTGTCGTCGACGTTGTCGCCGCAGATGCCGGGGGAGTTCGGGTAGCGCAACGGATCCCCGGTTCCACAGTCGCCCGATGCGCTCACCGCGCCCTCGGGTGCGTCCTGGCTGAGGTAGCACTCCAGGAACTCGTCGTCGCCACCGAAGCCGTCGCCGTCGTCGTCCGCGTAGTAGTCCGTGCAGACGTTGCCGTTGTTGCCACCATTATTGGCGCCGTTGTTGCCGCCATTGTTGGCGCCGTTGTTGGCCCCATTGTTGGCGCCATTGTTGGCGCCGTTGTTGGCGCCGTTGTTGGCGCCGTTGTTGGCGCCGTTGTTGGCGCCATTGTTGGCGCCGTTGTTGCCACCGTTGTTGGCGCCGTTGTTGGCCCCATTGTTGGTGGTCTCGGCCGGGTCGTCCGAGTCGCCGCAACCGCCGGCCAGGGCCAGAACCGTGATCGATATCAGAAGAACATTTCTCATCGGGTAGATCTCCGAGAGGGCGGGCGCCCCGTGGATGCGGTCCGGATTCATGTCGTCAAAGTGGCGGGCACAGCCTCGCAGTCGGACCGGAAGGCATGATACCACCGAGGTGACCCCAAAGCGAACGCCTGCAATTGGTCTATTCCTTGCTTCATCGTTTGATTGCGTGCGTTTCCGGAACGCCTCTCACTCCAGACCTGGTCGGCTATCCCGGAACGTCACGGTTCGAGACTGCCCTGCGAACCTTGGACGTACCGCGCACGAGTTCACTGCACCGGGCGGTGGCGGCCCTCATGTGGGTCATCATCGCCGGTGCTGGCTGCGACGGATGTCGCGGCGAGAGCGTTCCCCGGCTCCCTGCGTCCCCCCCTGCAGCCCTGGTCGTCGCATCCAGTCCCGCCACGGACGGGCTCGCCATGCCCAAGGTTCAACCGGCAGAGTTCCGCCGCGGCGTCTCGCTCGGGCTGTTCGTCAACGAGACGGACCCGCAGGCACGCCGGTTCTACTACGAGCAGTTTCTCGATGAGATCGTCGCGGTCGGCGCGACGGATGTCTCGCTGGTGGTCCGCTGGTCCCAGCGCGATGTGAGCGCGACGCAGATTGGCCCTGCGGCCTCCATCACAGTGGACGACGGCCTCGTGCGGGAAGTGATCGCCCTGGCCAAGGCGCGGGACCTGCGGGTGTTCCTGCTGCCGACCCTGCACCTGCGACGCATGAAACGCGGGCAGTGGCGCGGCCGGCTCGAGCCGGAGGACTGGGACGCGTGGTTTACCTCGTACCAGTCTTTCATTCTCCACTACGCCGAGCTCGCGCAGGCCTCCGGCGTGGCCCTCCTGAGCGTGGGATCGGAGCTTGTGAGCTCCGAGCGTCACGACGTGCACTGGCGGCGCGTGATCGCCGCGGTGCGCGCGGTCTTCCGCGGGGAGCTGACGTACTCGGCCAATTGGGACCATTTTGAACCCGTGCCATTCTGGGATGCGCTCGACGTGGTCGGGGTCACCGCGTACCCCGAGCTGTCCGACGCGGACGATCCGACCCAAGCACAACTGGCCGCGGGCTGGGCACCGTTTCAGGCGCGGTTGCGTGGGTGGGCGGCGCGCAAGGGGCACCGGTACATTTTCACGGAGGTCGGCTTTCCCGCGCACGCTGACGCCGCGCGCCGCCCCTGGGACTACACCGCGCGCGGTCCGGCCGATGTGCAGCTGCAGCTGCGCTGTTTCCGGTCGATGTACCAGGTCTGGCAGGCCGACGATCGGCTCGACGGGTTCTACATCTGGAACTGGTTCGGAGTCGGCGGCGCGGCTGACAATGGCTATACGCCTCGCGGCAAGCCCAGCGAGAAGCTCCTCGAGTACTGGTTTCGCGGCTCTGTTGCCGCGCCGCCCAGCCGCGACTAATCTCCGTCAGCGATGATGGATTCATACAAGACGGCGCGTTTCGCGCTTTGTGCTGCTGCGGCGCTCGTGGCGCTCACTGCCGGACTGGCCTGCTCCGATGACGACGCGCCCGCCGGGTGTACAGCCGACGACCAATGCCGCGGCGGTCGGGTCTGCATCGCCGGAGGCTGTCAGGACGCGCCGGACACGGGCATGCCGGCCGACGTGGGCGACGAC
>CALBXO010000705.1 GCA_937890335.1 uncultured Pseudomonadota bacterium
TCGGATCGTCGCCAACGCGGTTGATCTTCGCATCTTCCGGTCGGCCCGTCAGCACGTCCACATTGGTCTTGGAACCGAGCAGGCTGTCCACGACATCGTCGTTTCCGCCAAAATCGCCGTCGTCCTGAATCTCCAGGATCGACGTGCGAACCTTGCGGTCATCCCTGTCCGCCTTTGCCCCGAACGCCTTGTTGATCTGTTTGAGGCGATCCGCGGTCGTCCGATCGGCGAACACCATGGTGTACGTGTTGAAGAAGGCGGTCTTGTTCTCAAGGCGCAGCTCAGTCTGATCGTCGCGCCACACGGCGCGTGCCAGGCTCTGGCCATCGCTCGCCTCGGCGAATTCGGTCTCGTCGGGCTCGCCGTACTTGCGACTGACCGCCTCCACGAAGGCCTCAAAGCCGATGCCCTCGATGTACTCGGAGTTGTACGCGACGACGAGCTTCCACAGCTTGCCGTCCGCGAACATGAAGTACTTCTGGGCGTTGGACTCCCGCACGACCAGCAGTGACTCGCCATTATTGGGCGCGAACTCGCCCGTGATGACCGACACCTCGAACCCGGTCCGCTTGCCACTGAGCCGCTGGTAGGACTTCTCGATCTTCTCGTACTCAGCGCGCTTCTTCTTCCGCAACGTCTCTTTGAGCAGCGGATCGCGCATCTTCTCAGAGCCCTCGGAGAACTCCGAGTCCTTGATGTTCTTGAAGTGGGTGAGGACCTCGGACTTCGACGCGTTCCAGGCCAGCCCCCGCAGCACGGACACGAGCGTTCCCTGATCCTGGGCCACCGCCGTGGAAGAGGCAGCAAAGGCGAGACAGAAGACAGCGACAGCGACAGTGCGATACATGGGTTGCCCTCCTGGGGCCAGTCAGACCAATTGGGTCGACGCTAGCAGAGGATCGGCCTCCACCTCAACCAACCCCGCGCCCATGGATTGAATCCGATACCGGCGTGGTTTATTCTCCAGCCTCGCGCGTACGCACCAGAGATATAGCCATGAAGAACCTCGCAAGCCTTCTATGCTTCGCCATCATCGCAACATTCGGGACCCAGGCGGTCGCGCAATCCGGTGAGTGGGAGGACTGGCTTTCGGCCCGCTACTACTGGGACATCGATCGGGAAGACCAGGACAATGAACGCGCGCGAAACGAGCAGGTGCGCGTCGAGCTGCGGCTGGGGTACTCGGAGTTCCAACCCGACAGCGCCATGTTGACCCCCGCTCCCGCCGGCGTCACCGCCGCCGCCCCCGTGCGCGTCGCCCCCATCGCAACGCGGCCCGCGGCGATCGCACGCCCGGCCAGAGTCGACCCCGTGCGACCCGCGCGCGTCGACGACTCGCGACAGCGCGAGTCGGAGCGGCTTCGCCGGGAGGAGGAGGAGCAGCGACGCAGAGACAACGCCCGCCGCGCCGCCGAGGAACAGGAAGCCCGTCGACAGGCGGATTCCCGACGCGCCAAGGAAGACGACCGACGGGCGCGGGACGAGGCCCGAAGGCAGGCGGTGGAGGACGAGCGCGCCAGGCGCGACGAGCAGCGCCGGGCGAAGATTGAGGAAGAGCGACGCAGAAAGGAGGAGGCGCGCGCGCGCGCAGACGAGGAGCGACGACAGAAGGAGGAGGCGAAACGGCGCGAGCTTGAGGCAGCCCGACAGGAGGCGCTGGACCAGAAGAAGGCCGAGGAGGAGGCTCGCAAGAAGAAGGCAGAAGACGAGCGGCTCAAGAAGGAACGGAACGCGCGGATTCTGGCGGAGAAGAAGAACGCCCGCGGCCAGGTGGTAGACGACGAAGTGGAGAATCTGCTGGAGGAGCTCGAGGAGCTCGACGAAGAGTGACGGGCGACACACGGCGCGGCAGCGCCGACCACGTCCCGACACCGGACGATGCGCGCTCCATCGAGTGCCCGGACTGCGACGAGCGGAATCCGGCCATCAACGAGTTCTGCACGGGATGCGGCGCCGCCCTGGGCGCACACACCCAGGTCGCCGGCATCGTCGCATCGCGCCCCGCCGCCACATGGAGGGTCTACGGGGTCGAGACCGGGATCTTCGGGCGCGACGACGAATTCCAGGTCCTCGCCGACAGCTTTCGCCGCAGCGTCGCCGACAACGATCTGCGGGTGGTTGTGCTGACGGGCCCGGAAGGCATCGGCAAGTCGCGCCTGGTCGCCCGGTTCAACGAGGAACTCGAACGGCTCCACGATGGCGCGCATCTCGTCACCGGGCTGGCCCAGCGTGTTCAGGGCCCAGCGTTCGAGCTGTTTCAGAGCCTCATCCGGGCCCGCTTCTACATCCCAGATGACCTTCGCGGTGAGCCCGCCCGGCAGCGCCTTCTCGAGGCGGTCCGGGCCACAGTTCGTTCCCCTTCCGCGGACGAGATCGCGCATCTGGTGGGCTATCTGATCGGAATGCCCTTCCCTGCGAGCCCCTACTACGAACGCTACGACGACGACCCGGCCCGCATCCTGTCCAGAGCCCAACAGGGTCTGGTGCGCCTGCTGCGCACGGACGCAGAAGCGCAGCCGCTCGTCCTCGTCCTTGACGAGGTACACTGCGCCAGCGACGAGTCGATCGCGCTCATCCAGCACCTGATCGAGCGCCTCGAGGGCTGCCCGATTCTCATGGTCGTCCTCGCCAGACCCGGACTCTCCAAACGCGCCAGATGGCTGTTCGAACCGAGCCCGCGCTGCGCGGTGGTGCCAGTTCGCGACCTCGGCGACGACGACGTGCGCAACCTCGTCGGGGACATCCTACGGCGCTGCATCGCCATCCCCGAGGAGTTGTTCGAGATCGTCAGTGACCGCGCCTACGGGAACCCGCTGTCGGTGGAACAGATCCTTCGGCTTCTCATCAGCGAAGGCGTCATCGACACCCGGACGTCGCCGTGGACGGTGGACGTGAATCGGTTGCCCGACGTGGAGTTGCCCGCGACGTTTGAAGGCCTGGTCCGCGCCAGACTGCGTGCTCTGACGCCGGAGGAGCGCGCCATCTTGTGCAAGGCCGCCGTCATCGGCCGCTCATTCTGGCTGGAGGCCGTGCAGGCGCTGGACCGCCTCGAGCAGGAGTTTGTGGACAATCCGGACGCGGCCTGGCCCGGTCGAGAACGGGACCACCGCGTCCAACAGGTCCTCGAACTCCTCAACCGCAAGGACATTGTTCGCCCACGCACTGGAGCGGGCACGCTTCCCGGTTGCCAGGAGTTCGTCTTCAAACACGACGTCGAGCGCAAGCTGCTCCTCGAGGATCTGGACCCGGCCCGGCGCGAGCGCTACCACGCGGTCGCCGGCCAGTGGTTGGAGGTAGCCACCCAGGCCGCCACCGACCGACCTACCTACCTCGAACTCATCGCGCAGCACCACGAGCGGGGCATGAACCTGCCCGCCGCCGCGGGCGCGTACTACGAGGCGGGCACGTTTGCCGCGGCCCACTACCAAAACCAATCCGCAGCCGGAAATTTTGAAAAGGCGCTGGCCTTCCTGGGCGAGAACGCCCTCGAACGTCGAATCGAGGTCCTCCACGACCTTGGGACGGTGCTGGAGATGGCCGGCCAGCTCGAAGAGGCCAGCGGCTGGTATGAGGAGCTGCTTCGAACGGCATGGCTGCTCGGCCACAAGGCAAAGGTCGCCGTCGCCCTCTACAAGTCGGGCCGTACCGCCCGCAGCATCGGACACTACGACCGCGCCCACACACAATTCCTGCGCGCCCGGACCCTGTTTGCCGAGACGGAAGACGAAGCCGGCGCCGCCGCGTGTCTGGGCGACATCGGCAAGGTTCACTCCCTCCGCGGCAGCCTCGACGACGCAGAGGCCTGCTTCCAGGAAGCGCTGGCCGCCCGCCGTGTTCAGGGCGACCCGCGCGCCGTCGCGCTGGTTCTCAACCAACTCGGGGGCGTCAAACTCACCCGCGGCGGCCTCGAGGACGCACTCAAGCTCTTCCGAGAGGCCTTGGAGCTGCGCCGCGGGGCCGGCGACCAGCGCGGCGTCGCAGAGTCGCTCAACAATCTCGCCGTCCTGTGCAGCGAACGCGGCCAGTTCGATCGCGCGTCGGCGCTCTGGACCGAGGCCAAGAATGTCGCCCACGCGGTGGGCGACAGGAACCTGCAGGCCATCGTCCTCAACAACCTGGGCGAAGTGCTGCTGCGCCAATCCCGCGTCGCAGAGGCGCGCGCAGCATTGGAGGAAGCCGTGGAGCTCGCCGAGGAGACGGGCGACCGTGCCGTCGTGCTGGACGCTGTGCGCAACCTGGGTGACGCCACCGCCCAGGACGGCGACCTGTCAGGAGCGTTGGGACTGGCGGAGAGGGCGGTTCGCATCGCCCGACAGATCCGAACCCGGAGCGGCGAGGCGGTCGCGCTGCGGACCCTGGCGCAGATTCAGGCACAGTGCCTGGCCAACGGCCGAGAGGGAGCGAGCATCGTGGCTGCCGAAGAGTGCTTCCGGGACAGCGTCGCCATCCTGGAGGAGGTCGGCCACGAGAGCGAACTGGCCCGGGCCCAGCGGGCGTACGGGCAGTTCCTGTTGGACAATGGCCTGGCAATTCAGGGCAAGAAGCGCCTGGCGCAGGCCAAGGAGATCTTCGACCGACTTGCCGTCAGCCGCTGACCTCCAGAACAGCAACCTGCACGCTATTCAACGACGACTTTGCCACGCAGGCCCGGCTGCGCATTGAGGCGGTCCTTGTAGCGCACGGTTCCAGCCTTCTTGAACGTGTAGGAATAGGTGTCGCCGGACTTGAGCAGCTTGTCGAAGCTGCCGTTGTCCGCTGTCACGGTGTGATCCACGGGGTCCTTGTTCACCCAGGTCACACGCGTGCCCTCCGACACCTCGAGCGTCTGAGGGCGCAGACGAAAATCAAAGATCTCCACCGTAGTGGTGGTGGCCTTGGGGGCCGCGGTGCCCTTCTCGCCCTCTTGCAGGTTTCCGCAACCCACCAGGATCGCGAGCGAACACACCATCACCGCGAGAGCGGCGAGCCGAACAAAGTGCCTGGAAGCCATGGTTCCTCCTGTCGTTTCACTGGATCAATGATTGGGTACCACGGAGCCGGCTGGGGGCCAACTCCGGCCGGTACTCCCGCCCCGAAGTCCTGTCCTGGACTCTGGGTCGGGGGTACCAGGGCGTCGCGGACGGCGTGTTGGCGCGAGTGCAGACCAGGGCAGGACTTGGGTTCCGTCAGGCGCCGACGGTGACGAATCGCCACCGCATCAGCCCGACGGGATCGTCGCCGAACGGTTGGAAGACGCCCGCGACGTTGGACGGCTCCAGCGCACTGGCGGTCGCAATGATCTCGCCGTCTTTCGCGTCGCCAGCGAGGCGATGCGCCAGCTGCGTCAGCGCCACAACCTGTTCCTGCGGCGGTTGCGCGTCCAGATCCAGCTTGTTGGGCACGATGGCCGAGCACAGGCTCATCGCCGGCGGACGAACCCGGTGCGTACGTTCGAACTGCATCAGAAACATGAGCAGTTTGCCCACGTGCGTGCCCGGCGACTCCGTCGGGTCGAGCAGCAGCGTCATCCAGCCCTCGCCGGACCCCGGCGGGGCCTCCACCACGCGGGCTGCCATCGCGCGGAGGGGTTCGAGCGCCCGCCGAAACTCCAATTGGCGCGGGCCCAACATGGTCCCGCTGCCCTTGCGTACCAGCAGATCGCTCACGACGCCGGCACAGACCAGCGCGCGGGAGGCGTCGCCGGTGTCCGGCGCAGGTCGCCGGGCCGCGATCTCCGTCGTGGAGTGTGCGAGGTCCGCCGGTCGCGACAAGGGACCGCCTTTGCCGGCAGAGCTCTCTGGGGGAGGCGCGGAGATGGGTCCCACATCCAGCCAACGGCTGAAGATCGCGGGAGTCGTCGGCATGGCCCGCTCAAGCCGGCTGGTGGCAAGACGGCCCAGATTCGTCAGCTCCCGCGACGCCCGACCGAGCTCGTCGATCCCGACGCCGAGTCGCGAAACCAGCTCCTGTCGCGCCCCAGAACTCCGCTCTTTGACCTGTTTGGACCGACCGGAGCTCCCCGCAGGCACACGCCGTTCCCGGGCGATGATTCTACCGAGACTCTGCTTGCCGTCACCTCCCTCCGTCGGGCCTTGCCCGCCGATCGTCGAGGCCAGCTTCGGCGCCCGCGAGGCTGCCTCCCCCCCCGGAATGGCGCCAGCCTTCCGCCCGCCGCCGCCCGCGCAGGCGTGCAGCAGGTCCGTGCGGAAGTCGCGGGCCGAGTGGTAGCGAGCCCCGGGGCGCTCGTCCAAAGCGCGATCCAGCACAGCCAGGACCTCGGGGAACCGCT
>CALBXO010000706.1 GCA_937890335.1 uncultured Pseudomonadota bacterium
CGTTGTTGGCGCCGTTGTTGGCGCCGTTGTTGGCGCCGTTGTTGGCGCCGTTGTTCACGCCGTTGTTGGCACCGTTGTTGGCGCCGTTGTTGGCGCCGTTGTTCACGCCGTTGTTGGCGCCGTTGTTCCCACCATTGTTGGCGCCGTTGTTCCCACCATTGTTGGGACCGTTGTTGGCGCCGTTGTTCGTGGCGTCGCCACCGTCGTCTTCCGAGCAGGCGACCGCGAGACACAGACACAGGGCGAGAGCGACACGAGCAAAGAGTTTCATCAGCATCCTCACGGCGAAAAACGCCCACGGTTGGGCCTGCGGCAGTTTGGCGGCAAGCCGATCCCAACGCAAGCCTCGGACGCGCCGCGCGCGTCGCGAGCGACCGCCGCGAAGTTGACAGGGACCCTGTGCGGTTGACCATCGGGACATGAACTGGTGGGGAGAATTCAACATCGAACCCGGGATGGCCGGGCACTGGACCGTGGGACCACTGGACCTTTGGTTGCGCAACCGCCCGAGGGAGTGGTGGGTCGCACAGCACAGCGCGCCCGATGCCATGGAGCGCGCAGGGTACTTCGAACACGTGGAGGAGGCGGCCCCCCCTGAATCCGCCAAGATCGAGCGCTTCGGGACAACGCGCCCCGGCACCGCCGTCACGGTTCATCCGCGAGCCAGCGATCGGCCCATCGTCGCGCGCCCGGAAGTGCCCCTCTGGATCCTCGGCAACGACGAGGTCACGCTCTACGTCGCCACGCCGCTGTGGTTTGGCCTGGAGGCGTTTGGACAGACGTTGATCGACGTGCCCACGTGGCGGCTGTCGGACACCTGGTTTGGCGACGACACCCGCACGGGCGAACTCTGCTACGCGAGCCTGACCGGCGCGCGGCTCGTCGCGAACGATGTCACCATGCGCGCGCGGCGGGTGGTCACCGCGGTGACCATTCGCAACGCGAGCACAGAGAAGTTCAACGTGGAGCGCATCAGCTTGCCCGTGCCAGAGCTTCCGCTGTTTGTGACGGATTCCGGCATGTTCTGGACCGCCTCCATCACCGTCGAGCGGCAGGCCCACGGGGACCTGGCACACGTCACGCAGGACGCAGGTCCGGGTTCCGAGGCGGAAGGCGCCGCCCGGCTGTGCGACGCGCGCGTTCCCCAACACCCCGGCGTCCTGGTGCGGACTCTGCGCCATTTGTTGAGGTAGCCGTGAAGGAACTCTGGAACAGCCTGATCGACGTGATTCCGGTGGAGTGGCTGCCGCGCATGGGGTACGCGTTCGTCGTTCTGGTCGTGGGCGTCCTGCTGGTTCGGTTCAGCCTCAGTGTGCTGCGCCGTGTCGTCAGCGCGCGCATCGGTCCCCAGCACGCCGAGGTTGTCGCGAAGATCGCCGGGTATGTGCTGTTCGCGCTCGTCGCGGTCGCGGTGCTGCACCAGGTCGGCGTGAACCTCAGCGCACTCATCGGCGCCGCCGGAATCCTGACCGTGGCCATCGGGTTCGCCTCCCAGACCAGTGCGTCCAACATCATCTCGGGCCTGTTCCTGCTGGGCGAGCGCCCGTTTGTCGTGGGCGACACACTCAACGTGAGTGGAACCATCGGCGAAGTGGTGTCCATCAACCTGCTCAGCGTCACGCTGCGCACCTTTGACAACCTCGCGGTGCGCGTCCCCAACGAGACGTTGCTCAAGTCCAACATCACCAACATCACCCACTACCCAATTCGCCGCTACGACGTGCTCATCGGCGTCGACTACAGCGAGGACCTCACCCATGTGGAGAAGGTCCTCCAGCAGGTGGCCGGCACCAACCCGCTGTGCATGGATGAGCCCAAGCCGACGTTCATCTGCCTGGGTTTTGGCGAGTCGGCCGTGAACATTCAGTTCAGTGTGTGGGCGGCGCAGCCCAACTTCCTGCAGCTGCGCAACACGATCCACGGTCAAATCAAGACCGCGTTCGACGACGAGGGCATCAACATCCCGTTTCCGCGGCGCGGGCTCGTCCACATCGGCGCCCCGTTGGAGATCAAAGTCGTGTAGAGTGGCGCGGTGGAGACCGACCCCCAACTTTGCGCTGCTTGCGGCGCCTCCCTGCCCACTCGACTCGCGGACAACTGCGCCGTCTGCGGCAAGGACCCTCTGCTGCAGGGGCGCTACTTGCTGATCGACACTGTCGGCCGCGGAGCCGCCGGGATCACCTACCGCGCCGTCGAGGTGGACAGCGGTCGCCGGGTCGCCATCAAGGAGATGGCCTACCGCCACGCCAACTCCATCAAAGCGCTTGAGCTCTTTGAGCGGGAGGCGACGGTCCTCCAACAGACCTCACACCCGGGCATCCCAGAGTACCTCGAACACTTTGAGGCCGGCGACGGCAAGGCGCGCGCGCTCTATCTCGTGCAGGAGTTCCTGGAGGGCCAGACGCTCGCCGAGGAGTCCAGCGGGCGCCGCTATACCGAGGATGAGGTCCTCGGCATTGTGGATGAGCTCCTGGAGATCCTCACCTACCTCCACGCCCTGCGACCCAGAATCATCCACCGCGATCTCAAGCCGGAGAACGTGATGCGGCGCGCGTCGGACGGCAAGCTTGTCCTCATCGACTTTGGCTCGGTGCGAGACGCGGTCAAGGACCCCGAGCTCGGCGGTAGCACCGTGGCCGGCACGTTTGGGTACATGGCCCCCGAACAGTTTCGCGGCGTGGCCGAGCCGGGCACCGACCTCTACGCCGTGGGCGCCCTCGCCGTGAACCTGCTGACCCGCCGCGAACCCCACCAGATGCTGGGTCCCACGGGCTCCCTGGACTGGCGGCGCCACGTGCAGGTCAGCGACGGCACGCTCAGCGTCTTGAACACCCTGCTGGCTCCAGACATTCGCAATCGCGCAGCCGACGCAACCGCAACGCGGCAGCAGGTTGCGCGCGCGCGCGGGAAGGCGAGCGGGGTCCAGGGCGCCCAGGTGCCCAGGCGGGGCAATGCCGAGCCCGCTGGCACCCACAAGTCGGACCGGGCGCAGCGCCGCGCAGTGCGACGGGACCTCCGCAACGAGCCGCGGAACCAACGGCGCCTGACCCGGGGCGCCCGCCGCAGCGCAAGCACCGACGGCGGCAAGAGGCGCCGCCCGCTGTTTGCCTTCGCCATCGCTGCCTGGGTCCTTATCTCCATCTTCGTCCACGCGCCCTGGGTGATCATGGTCCTGGGCATTCTGGCCATCGTGTTCCTCCCCCGAATTCTTTCCCGAGCCCGCGATGAGGCGACCGCGGGACCGAGCGCTGAATCCGAGGCAGAGCAGGCGCGGGAAGCGGAAGACGACGACGGGGGATGGACCCTCCCGGACTCCGACACTGACGATGTCGATGGTGAGTCCGCGGCCAGTGAGGAGTCCGCTGCTGAGGTGGGGACTACCCGCTCCCACTGAGCCCATTCCGGCCGGCGCGTTCCAGCCGTCCGGCCCACGCCGAAAGAAAAACCCACCCTTGATTCATGGTTCGCGGCGCGTCGTCCGACGGCTTGCGCAGAAAGTTCTCAAGGCCCCCTGCCAGGTTCCGATGGACCTGGTGTGGGGTGCGTTGGCGGAACAAACCCCACAGGACCAGTGACGCGCTTCAGCGACAACGGCAAACCACCGGAAACGGTGGGACGCAAAGCCACGGGCCCTCCGGTAGATGCCGAGGGTAGCCGGGTTACCGAACGAAGCTTTCGGATGTCGGCGCGTTCCTCAGTTTGTTGGAAACCACGTCATGCGCATGTCTCGACTGGCCCGAATGGGCGTCACTGCCCTCGTTGGCAGCGCCTTTGTGCTCGCCCCCCTGACCAGCTTTGCTTTCCAGGTCAAGCGCACCGACGAGGGCGCCACGATCAAGTGGAACCGGCCCAAGGTGGCGTTCAAGCTCAACGAGGGCGGCAGCGACGACATGGGTTTTGAGGCGACGCGCCGCGCAATCAAGGCGAGCTTCGACCAGTGGAACCTGGAGCATGGCACCGACATCGAGCTCAGCTTCGAGGGCACGACCACGGACACCGAGCCTGGCTTCAACCGCAGCGGTGAGAACACCAACCTCGTCGTGTTTGAGGAGGACAACTGGCCGTTCGAGCAGTCCGCCCTGGCGGTCACGCTGACCACGTTCAACACCCGCACAGGCGAGCTGCTCGACGCGGACATCATCGTCAACGGCCAGCACTACACGTGGGGCAACGGCGTCGAAGAGGCGGACCACGATCTGGCCAACTCCCTCACCCACGAGGTCGGTCACTTCGTCGGACTGGACCACAGCCACCAGCTTGAGGCCACCATGTACCCGAGCGCTCACCCCGGCGAGCTCAAGAAGCGAGACCTGTCCGACGACGACACCGCGGGCCTGTTTGCCCTCTACGGCAACGGCGAGGACTTCGTCGGCAACGACGACGGCGAGGCCCCGACGGCGCTGCCTGGTGAGGAGGACTTTGAGGGCAGCTTCAACCCGGAGAGCGGCGTGCGCCTCAACGACGCCCAGGTCCACATGGCTTGCTCCTCCGCTGCACCGAGCGCCCCCCGCGGTATGGGTACCGGCATCCTGGCCGCCATGCTCGGCCTCTTTGGCTTCATGATGATGCGCCGCCGCAAGACGCGCCGCATGGTCGTGGTCGCCGCAACCTGCGCTGCCGTGTTCGTGCCCACCGCCGCAAGTGCCACCGAGATGCCCGAGTTGAAAGTCGATGAGCTGGTCACCAGCGCCGACAAGGTGGTCGTCGCCGAGGTGGTGGACCAGCGCAGCGCCTTTGAGGGCGGCATCATCTGGACCCGCACCAAAGTCCGCGTGACCGACTGCCTCCAGCAGGGCGATTGCGTGCAGGGCGATGAGGTGGTCGTGGCGACCCCCGGCGGCGTGGTCGGTGACATTGGTCAGGAGGTCAGCGGTGTGACCCACCCGCAGCGCGGCCAGACCCTGGTGCTCTTCCTGCGCAAAGCCCCCGGCAACTTCTACCGTCCCGTCGGCATGGCCCAAGGTGTCCTTCGCGTGGAGAACCTCGCCGGCATGCCGATGGTGGTCCGCGACCTGAGCAAGACGAACCTGGCGCGGCGCTCCATGACGATGCCGCTCTTCGAGCTGCGCGAGCTCATCCAGCAGTAGTTCGCCGCGGATTCAAACCCAAGCGGGAGGGGCCTACCCCTCCCGCTTCGCGTTTCTTGCTCCCAGCGCCGCCTCGAGCTCCTCCAGCACGTAGACGTCTTCCTCCGCGAGCTGCGCCTTCTCCAGCGCGCGCCACGCCCAACGGCCCCCCAACGCCCCGAGCGCCCACGCCACATGACCCCGCACCAGCGGCTCCGCCTCCGTGGCGAGTACGTGGCCCAGGAGGGCCACCCAGCGCGTGTCGCCGGAGTTGCCGAGCGCGACAGCGGCGTTGCGCAGAAGGCCAGGACGCCGCGCGCGCTGCAGGGGCGACAACTCCAGGCGGGCCCTGAATTCGTCCTCCGAAAGGACGAGGATCTGGTCGGCGGTCAGGGACTCGATGTCCGGTCGACCGAGGAACGGAAACAGGGCCGTGTCCGGCGCCTTCCGGTTCCAGGGACACACGTCCTGGCAGATGTCGCAGCCAAAGAGGTGGTCGCCCATCAGCGGGCGTAGATCGCGCGGTATGGGGCCGCGGTGCTCGATGGTCAGGTAGGAGATGCACAGCCGGGCGTCCAGCACATAGGGAGCCACAAACGCGTTCGTCGGGCAGGCGTCCAGACACGCCGTGCAGCTACCGCAATGGTCCCGAACCGGCGCGCCCACCGACCCCAGGTCCGCGTCTACGACGAGCTCGGCGAGGAAGAAGAACGAGCCCAGCACGCGGTCGAGCACCATGGTGTTCTTGCCCTGCCAGCCGAGCCCAGCGCGCGCCGCCACCTCACGCTCCAACAGCGGCAGGCGGTCCACCGCCGCGCGGTCCGCCACCTCAGCGCCGGTCTCAGCGCGGATGAACGCCGCCAGCCGGCCCAGGCGCTCCTCCAGGACCCGGTGGTAATCGTAGCCGTGCGCGTAGGACGCGATGCGGCCCGGCGCGCGGGCCTCCGACGGCTCGTCGTCGCTCCGGTAGAGTGCGGTCACGGCCACGATGGATCGCGCACCCTCCAGGAGCGTCTGAGGGTTGGCGCGGCTCTCGGGGTTTCGGCCAAGCCACGCCATCTCGCCCTGGTACCCGTGGCGGAGCCAATCCTGGAAATCGGCCAGGTGGGGAAGGGGTTCCACTGGAACGATCCCGACACTGGCGAAGCCGAGCGCCTTGGCGCGCGCCACCACCCGGGCGCCCACATTGTCAACGACCGTCACCTCTGCCACCCTCCGCCCATGTCCGACCCACGCGACGTCACTGGCTATCTCTCCAGCCTCCTCGTCACCGATCGCCAAGGCCTGACGTTTCTGTACCAGACCGTCATCGGCCGAGGCGAGGCCACCCTCGAAGAGATGGTGGGCGCTCTGACGAGCCACGTACAGAACCATGGCCACGAGGTACCGGCTGGCCTGGTGCATTGGCTCGGCGCACCCGGCTCGCTTCACACGCGCTTGCTCGCGCGGGTCATTCGGCTGTCCGGCTACTACCGGGACGAGTCCATCGGGCCCGCGCTGCGCGGCATCCTTCAGCAGCTGGCGTACGTGTCCGTCCATCCGGCGGCAGTCCGCGCCCTGTCCCAGGTCCTGGGCATTCGCGCGAGCGCGGTGCTCACACAGATCCTGTGGGCGGCGCCGCCGCACCAATGGCACGTGCGCGAGACCGCGATCCTTCAGGAGCTCGGCGAGCTGCGCTGGTCCAGCGCCATCGACGACCTGCTCAAGGCGCTCGGCGTGCCGTACGACAACCCGGTGCGCGCCGCCGCGACCGCTCTGGCGCGTTTTGACTCCGACGAGGTCCGCCCCCGACTCGTGGCGCTGGTAGACGGCGCGGCGACCCCCCGACAGGCCGCCGGCGCTGCCGAGGCGCTCGGACTTCTCGGCGACCCACAGGCCGTAATCGTTCTCCAGCGGGGCGCCTCCGGGCCCAACGCGTTGGTGGCATGCGCGTGCGCGGTAGCGCTGGCGCGGCTTGGCGATCCTACGGCGGAGGAGCGCCTCGTGGCCTTGGCCGGCCGCGACCAGGGCCACGCCGGCGCGGACATGCGCGCGCGGGCGTTCACGGCGCTCGGCCTGCTTGCCGAACAGGGACACACGCTTGAGTCGTCCACGCACGAGGTGTTCGTAGCGGGGCTCGGCGACAGCCAGCCCGAGGTGCGATCGGCCGCGGCGATGGCGCTGGCGCAGGGGGGGCGGCCCGGCGCGGCCAAGGCCGTCGGTCAGGCGCTCGGCCGCGAGGTCTCGCCCCTCGTCCGAACCGCGATGATCCGCGCGCTCGGCGGGCTGGGACACAGCCTGTCGATACCCCAGCTGCTCGAGTTCCTTCGCAATGACTCCGTGGCGCTGAAGGTCGAGGTCCTCCTGGCGCTTGGCCAGTTCCCCGAC
The DNA here is from genome assembly GCA_937890335.1 of uncultured Pseudomonadota bacterium. Classification (GTDB taxonomy): domain Bacteria; phylum Myxococcota_A; class Bradymonadia; order Bradymonadales; genus CALBXO01. The sequence continues at coordinate 7,434 of CALBXO010000706.1, forward strand.
CCACGCCTGGCGCAGTACATCGCACCGTTCCGCACCCGCAACGATCCGCGCCTCGTGGAGGCGGCAAACCGGGCGCTGCGACGGCTCCTGCACCGCCCGTTTGCCTGGCCCCCTGCCGAGGCTACGGACGAGACCGTCACCATCGACGTCCATTCGCTGGAAGACGCGCGAAACCTGCTGCTGCCGCCGCCACCCCCTGCACCACCCCAAGGATTCTTCCAGCGGCTGTTTGGGAGCAGCGCCGAGCCGGAGGCGCCCCCCGCGCCCACGCCCATCGGCACGATCACCCTGGACGCCGACGGGGTGACCCTGGCGCTGACGGACGGCGGGGGGAGGGTGGAGTGGGCCCGGCCATTTTCCACGCAGATTACCCGCGAGCCCGTGAAGGACGAGGACGAAGAAGACATTGGCGTCCACTTCACGCTGCGCCAGAGACAGGGCGGCGCGGCCGACTTCCAGACCGTGGCCGTGAGCTTGTGGTGCGCCCCGTCCGAGGCGGTCGGCGCGCTCACCGCCAAGAGTGAGCGGCTGCCGTGCCTGGACCCGCACCAGGCGCCGCGTTTCCTGGCCGCGCTGCGGTTCTACACAGAGGTGCATGGTGAAAGATTGCCGATCGCGTAGTCGCCCGGGCCTGATCGGCTTGGGCGCCGCGCTGCCGTTGCTCGTCTTCCTCAGCGCCTGTCCGGCGCCACAGCGCGTGCCGGACGCGCCGGCCGCGCGCAGAATCGAGCGCGTTGAGCCCGTGGTCGAGACGGAGGACAAAGATCTGGGGCCGCGCGTCGCCCTCGGCGGCGGCGTCAGCCTCCAGATTCCGCGCGGTTGGATTCCCACCTCGGGCCCCGGTCTCCACTGGGAGAACGCCGGTGGGGGTGACGACCGTCGGCCGTCGGCCGCCAATATGAACGTCATCGTCGGCGATCCGAAACCACTCGACGTGACCTGGGAGACCTTCTGGGCCGACCTCAGCGAACAATACGGGGCGCGGACCGAGGGCATCCAGGACATTGTGCAGAGCGGTCGGGACGATGTGGGCCCGTATCCGTCCTGGTTCTTCGAGATCCGCCGGCGCGAGGGCGGGGTGGACTTCGCGCTTCTTCAGTACATCGTCGGCACACCCAAACAGGTGTACTACCTGACCTACGCCGCCCGCGTGGACGAGTTCCAGGCGTATGAGCCCTTGTTTCGGCGCTCGGTCGCCAGCCTCCGTGTGGACTGAATCGATGTTCACGATAGCTGTCAAGCAGGCTTTCCGCTAAACTCTGGTGCGTGCCAGAGAATGCCAAATCAAATTTGGTCCGCGCGCTGCGCGACGCACTTGGTCAGCCCGAACACCGGGCTCTGGCGGCGTCCGACGTTGTCGCCGCACTCGACGAGTTGGCGATGGAGATCGCGTCGGGCGATCTGGTGCACTCCGAGCCCTTCTTTCAGGCTGTAGACACCCAGGCCGTCGCCCCAGTGGCGACCGACACGGGCAACCGCCTCAACAATTTTGTCTACTTTGAGCAGCGCCCGGAGGGTGCGCGCGTCGCCGTGGAGGTCATGACACTCCACGGCCTCACGGAGCTCGAGGGGCAGATGGAACAGCGCGGACTGTTCCTGGACATCCCCGCCGGACCGGTGCCCGGACAGGTGGTGGACGTGTGTCTGATGATGCCCAACATCGGCGCGGAGATCTGGTTTGAGGGCCGCGTCGTCTTTCAGTCACCCAGCGGCACCGCGATTGACCTCCGACCGCCGGAGTACGACATCGCCGCCGCGTGGGCGCAGGCACAGGCTGCGTTCCGCTCCGCGACCCCCTTCCGGCGTGCGCCGTCTGGCCAGCCGCAGACCGCGCCACCGCGGCTGCAGCGCCGAACTCATCGGGCCCGCGAACGGGTCCCGCACGCTTCGCACGCAACCCAGACCAGACGGGCCCCGGCCACCAACCCCGCGGTGTCGCCCGTCCCGTCCAAGGAGCTGTCGCAGCGTTTGCACACGCGGCTGATGCGGTTGCGCAGGCAGCATGCGTTTGACCGACTCGGTGTCCATTGGAGCGCGTACACGACGAGAATCCTGGACGCCTACCGCCGCGAGGTCGCGCCCTTTCTTCCGGAGAATCTGCCCGCCGACGCGCCGGGTCTGGACAGCGAATTGCGCCAGGTGATCGCCCAGCTCACGGAGGCGCGCAACGCGCTGCGCGACCAGGACTGCCGGCGCGCGTTGCGCAAGGAGCTGGTTTCGGACATCGAGATCCGTCGGGCGGTCCACGTCTACGCCGAGCGGGGCGATCTCGCATTGGTTCGCGGGGACCTCGAGGGTGCATTGGATGCATTCCGCCGCGTGGTCGAACTCGCGCCCGACAACAACGCGGCCCGCGCCAAACTCACCCTGCTGTCCACCGGGCACTGAGCGATCGCGGTGCGACACGATCCGACAAGTCCCGGGCAATCTGCTAGCATGTCGTCGCCGGAACGAGCCGGCCATGCCACCACGGACTTCGTGCGCACATCACTCGCATTGCTGCTGCTGCTTACCGCGGGCTGCACCTTCGACAGCTCCGCCATTGACGCCCGCCGGTGCGGCGCCGACGACGACTGCGAATCGTTTGGCCCCGGCTACGCGTGCACAGAGGGATACTGCATCGCGCAGGGCGAGTCCTGCGCCAGCGACGACGACTGCGGCGCCCAGCTGGGCCCCTGCGTGACCGACAGCTGCGTGGACGGGAATTGTGCCCCCGTCCCGGCGGCGGCCGGGACTTCCTGCCCAGCGTCCCACGCCTGTGTGGACGCTCAATGCGACGGCGACGGTGCCTGCGCTGCCGTGGTCCGAGACGAACGCTGCTCCAACGGGCTGGCGTGCGACGGGGCGGAGCGCTGCATTCCGGACCTGGCCGCCGACGCCTCCGGCTGCGTCTCGGGCGAGGAACCCGACACCGACGATGGGGTCGAATGCACAGTGGGGCGTTGCGACGACGCGCTCGGTGGCGTCGTCCAGGACGCGTCCGCCTGCGAGTGCCAGACGCCCGGCGAACCCTGCTCAGAGATGTCGGTACCGACCTGTTTCGCGGCCCGCTGCAGTGCCGATTACACCTGCTCGGTGGTGGCGGCGGCCGTCGGTGAGGCGTGCGACGACGGGGCGCCCTGCACCGTGGGCGACACGTGCGACGCCGGGCAAAACTGCGCCGGTACACCCGACGACGCCGGTTGCAACGACGACAAATTCTGCAACGGCGCTGAGGTCTGCAACCCCAACGCGCCCGACGCCGACGCCAACGGCTGCGCGGTCGGCGAACCGCTGAACCTTGGCGACGGCATCGATTGCACGATCGACTCTTGTGACGAGGCCACCGACACCATCTTCCACGACCGCGCGGAGTGCGCGTGTGAGCGCGACGACGACTGCAACGCCACCTGTCGGATCGGGCGCTGCACCGAGAGCGTGTGTGAGTTCATCCTCGCCGCACCCGGCGCGTTCTGCGACGACCGCGTCGGATGTACCTCCAGCGACGTCTGCGACAGTGAGGGAGCCTGCGCCGGCACGCCCCAACACACCCAATGTTCCGACGGGACGTTCTGCAACGGTCAAGAACGATGCGCACCGGACAACCAGAACGCCCGTGAGGACGGCTGCGCGCCCGGGACGCCGCCCGTGGTGGACGACGGCATCGCCTGCACGGTGGACTCTTGCGACGAGGGCAACGACCGGATCGTCAACCAGCCGGGCGCGGACTGCCCATGCGTGAACGACGCGGATTGCCTGAGTCCCTGCAACGACGGC
>CALBXO010000707.1 GCA_937890335.1 uncultured Pseudomonadota bacterium
CTGTTGCCGACGACCCCTTCATGCTGACCGCCAACGACGGCGCGTGGACGAGCAGCGACATGTTTTCGTTCTTGGAGCCCACGCCCACATCTGGATCCACGCTCGCCTGGGACCCCCACAAAGGGAGTGTGTTGATGCTGTCCAGCGGATTCCTCTCCCACGTGGTCGACGGATACTGGCTCGGCGAGGGGCCCATCGGGACTACCTGGCATTGGGACGACACCGGCTGGCAACCGTCGACCCCGTTGCACAGCGACCGCGGGCGGGAGCAACCGGCAGCTCGCCGGCATCACGAGGCGGCTGTCGTCGACGGGCAGCTATGGGTTTTTGGTGGCCAGGGCAGGATTGGAGAGCTCGCCAACGCCTGGACCCGAGGTCCGGAGCGGTGGCGCTACCAAGGAGAGTTCCCCGCGGAGCTCCGGGTCGGCTTTGACGGTGAGCGCTGGATCATGGTCGCGAGCGACACCGTGCGCGCGTGGGACGGACAGTCCTGGGAGGGGCTCGACCTCCGCGGACCGCCGGTCGGAGAGATGGCCGCGGTCCCCAATGGCCTCCTCATGCTCTCTGAGAACCAAGTCTGGATCTGGGACCGCGCTCAATGGGTTCGGCTGGAGGACAACGAGGACGTCGGCGGGGCCGCCGCGTCGATACCCGGGGTGGGCGCGCTTGTCTTTGGCGGCGAGCCCGAGGGGAACGAGACCTGGATCTGGAACTCCCGATTCGAACGTGTCTCCGGACAAGGGTGTGCACCGACACAGCGCTCGGGCCATGCACTCGCGTGGGACCCTGATCTCGAGCGGGCCATTCTCGTGGGCGGTCGAGACCGGGACGGGGTGTGGCTGGACGATGCCTGGTCATTCGACCCGGCAGGGCGAACCTGGTCACGATTCCGAAACTTGCAGCTCCCTCCGCGGAGCGACGCCGCCCTGGTGAGCACACAGGACGGAATGTGGCTCCACGGTGGCAGCGACGGGCGAGTTGGACCCAGTGGCGTCACCAACGACGAATTCGTCCTCCACACGCAAAACTGGGTTCTGGAGACCATGACGCCCTCTGGCGAACTGCATTTCCGAGCTGGCGAGCAAGTCGAAATCGAGGTCTCGGTCGAAGATCCTCCGCCCGCAGTCCGCTATACGACTGACCTTTTGAACCTACCGCCGCTCGCCACCTTCCAGGACGGAATCTTGTCATGGCGGACGCCCTCGCAGGGGCGCGGGCGCTGGGAAGTTGTCTTTGCCGCAATCGGCGAGGGAATCTGCGCAAGCACCCGCGTCCACCTGGTCCTCGACGGCAACGCGCCGGTGGTGAACGACGTAGAGCTGGAGACGCCACAGGGCCAGGCTGTCTCGACGGTGCTGGAGGCCATGGACGCCGACGGCGACAACGTGCAAGTGGAGATTGTCGCCGCCCCAGCGCACGGCACCGCCCGCCTGGACGGGGCGCGCCTGACCTATGAACCCGACGACGAATTCTCCGGAACGGACGCCGTCCTGGTCCGGGCGTTCGACGACGTCCTCTCCAGCGAGACCGCGACCGTCATGATTCGCGTCGTCCCATTCAACCGCGCGCCCTCGATGGACGACGTAGAGGTTATGCAACCGGAAGGCACAGATGAGCGATACATGCTCGTGGGAACCGATCCCGACGGCGACCAGGTGAACTTTGGTCTGCACGCGGAGCCCTCCCACGCATCGGCCATCGTTACGAGTCCAAACATCCGGCTGATCGGGCGCACCGGCTACCACGGGCCGGACCGCCTTCAGGTCTTCGCCTACGACCGCCACGGCGCGCGGAGCGAACCGGCCTCGGTCTCCATCCTCTTCACCCCCGTCCTGGACGCGCGTGCTTTGACGACCGAAGCCGACGTAGCGGTAACATTTGCTCTGGCGGACGACGACGACGCCGGACCTCCAATGACCTATGAGCAGGTCTCGCCCCCCGAACACGGCACCTTTGACGTTGCAGATGGGTTGGGCAGCTACCGCCCAGACGCGCAATACCGAGGCTCGGACACTTTCACCTACCGCGGGTTCGACGGGCACAGCTGGAGCAACGACGCCACCGTGACCGTGGTCGTGGGCGGAGACGGGTTGGGGCCTGTGGTCGACGACGCCGACGCGGTGACCGAGGAGGACACGGCGGTGACCGTCGCCCTGGTCGCCAGGCACCCCGAGGGTGAGCCGCTGACCCTCGCGATCTTCGCACCACCAGCGCACGGCACCGTCGAGATCGTCGGGACTGCGGCCACCTACGTGCCCGCCGCGAACTACAACGGCAGCGACGTGTTCTTTGTGACGGCCACAGACGGCGTGAACACGAGCCGCGCAGCACAGGTGGATGTACGCATCACGCCGGTCAACGACGCCCCAACTCTTGAAGGAGCGCGTCTTGAGTCCGACGGAGGTCCCATTCGATTTGTCCCCGTCGCCCAGGACCCTGATTCCGACCCCATCGCGCTCCGTATCGTCCGAGCCCCCGCCACTGGGGCCGTGTCCATCGACGGCGACGCAGTCGTCGCCGTCCCCGCCCCGTCGGGGGCGCCGATGGAGTTTCACCTTCGAGCGTCGGACGGTGAATTGGAGAGCGCCGACGCGGTGTTTGTCGTCGCGGTCGATGGCCAGGCCACGAACGCGGTCCCGGTCCTCGAACCCGTCGAGGACATCTCCGTTCGGCCCGGTGAACGCGTCGAACGGCGGGTGCGCGCTTCCGACGCCGACAACGATCCGTTGGAGTATCGCGCTTTCGGCCTCCCGCCCGGCCTGCTTCTGGATCGCTGGACTGGGGTCCTGGGAGGGACGGTGACGGCCCCCGTCGGGTCGTACCGCGTCCGCGTCCAAGCCAGCGATCTATATGCGAACGCGCGGTCGGAGTTCACCGTGGACGTTCGCAGCAACCGCCCGCCCGTCTGGTCCGATGCGGCGGATGTACAGCTGACGACCGGCGATCCCGCCACCGTGGACCTACAAGTGACGGACCCTGATGGTGACGATCTTGTCGTGCAGGTACTGTCCGGACCGGGAACTCTGAACGGGCTCACGTGGAGCCTTCCGACGAGCACGCAGGCCGGCACGTATGAAATCGTGGTCGCGGCTGACGACGGCTACGACACCGCGTTCACCACCTTCGTCATTGCCGTCGTAGACCCGGTACCCTCACCGTCAGGGTCCCGCCCAACCGGCAGTCCGGCGGGCGAGGGGTGCACAGCGGTCCGTTCCAACAGTGGCTCAAAGTTTCTGACTCCCTGGAGACGTCGATGAGAGCGAATCGCGCACGCGTGGCCGGGTTTCTTGCGGCCCTGGCGCTTCTC
>CALBXO010000708.1 GCA_937890335.1 uncultured Pseudomonadota bacterium
GTTGTTCGCGCCGTTGTTCGCGCCGTTGTTCGCGCCGTTGTTCGCGCCGTTGTTGGCACCGTTGTTCGCGCCGTTGTTCGCGATGCCGTCGTTGTTTTCGTACAGCGGATTTGCGGCGTCAGAGCACGCCGACAGCAAGGCGAGGCACACGCACAGTCCAAGCAGGCTTCGTACTGCAGAAGTCATTTTCATCTCCACGCGGAATCACTCGTTCGCAATGGGCGCGTTTCAACCAACTTCAGGCCGATTTGGCAAGCCCCAGACGGGGCCGAGCGACGATTTGGGGCCTTGTGGACACCGCGAGGCGCGCATCCTGTGCAATCCCCTCCGCCGTGCCCCTTGCAACCGCGCAAGGGGGGTGGTGGACTGGGCGCATGGAAATCCACCTCCTCTCCAAGTCCCAGTGGCGCCGCTTCGACTTCGACGGTGACGCACTTCACGAGATTACGCCGGCTCTGACACACCGCGAGCCCGGGCCCGCGGAGCTCGGCGTGGCCGACGGGATGTTCTTCTCGCAACATGGGGACGGACCTTCCTTCGATCTCCACGTGCGCGGCCCCGACGACACCCGTCTGGTCATCACCGACACCCACCTGACGCGCACAAACTTCTGCCACATCCCCTCGCTGGACGCCGTCATGTTCGTGGACGGTGACCCTGGTACGAGCACGTCCAGGGCCTTCCCCGTCGTCGGTCTGGCCGACATTCGGGAGCGCCTCTTGGAGGGTGGCACCTGCAACATTCGCCAGATCAATCACTTTCGTCTGCAGGCTGCCGTCAACCTGATCGACCCAGAGAGTCCCAACCTGAAGTTCGCCGCCGTGGAGGGCAGCCCAGAGATCATCTGCTACTGGAACACGCCAATGGCCAACCCGCCGGTGGCCGGGATCTGCGTCGTCGAGTGGTACCGCTACAAACCCGGCGATTCGCTCCGGGCTGCGACCCGCCGCGTGACCAAACCGACCGAGCTGGAGAACCTGTGGGTCCACAACCTGCTCGCCGGCCGCCGGGCCAACGGGGATCTGCTGCTGAGCGCCGTGGGAATCGGACGGAAGCGGCGCGACTTTCTCCTCGAGATTCGCGTGATCTCGGCGGAAGCCGGCACCGAGTCACTGCGCGAGGTCATGCGAACCGCCCCGGCGATCCACCGGCCCGACGGCGTGGCCCTGCGCCACAACGCGTCCATTCTCGCGCTCGCCCCCGTCAGCGACGGGCTGCTCGGCGTCTTTGAGGCCCCCAACCGCTCCACGCGCCTTCTGCACGTAGCGTTCGACCAGCGCAACGTCGCGGTGAGCGAGCTGCCCAAGCCCTGTCCGATCAAGGCCATCCGTTCCTTTGCCGAGCCACCGCCGCCGCCTGCGACCGAGGAACCTGACGGCGGCCAGGACGCGGCGAAGGGGCTCCACCCGGTCTCCGGCGAAACGGCGTTCGACGCTGGCCTGTTCCCCGCGGATGGCGAGGTGAGCGCACGGGTGTACGTCGTTGGGGACGGGGTCGGCGCGGAACTTCGCCATTGGCTCAGCCAGGCCCCTGGCACAGGCAGCGTGCCGTACACACTTCACGTGACCGCTGCGCGCCCCGTGCAGATCCGGTTTGAGGTGGATCACTTCGAGTGAAGTTCGACATCACATTGTACGGCCGCGAGCACGCGGGTGGTGCGTTCACTCTCACAGTGCTTGAGGAGCCAGCATTGCAGGTGTTTGGGCACGACCTCGACGCCGTGCGCGAGGAGCTGGAGCTCGCCCTGCACGACCGCCTGGAGCGGTCCCACCCGGGCTCTCTGAACCGCTACGCCAGCCCGGAAAACCTTCGCCACGAAGAGCTCGAGGTCGACGATCTCCTGGCCGTCTACGACGAGGACGGGCGAGCAGATGCGTCGAGCCGACTCAGCGTACTCGCCGCCCGCGATCGGGCCTGGGAACGGCTGTACTACCCACGCTTGGCGGTCCACCAATGGGTCCCTGCTGGCACCGAAATCGAACCCGCGGCAGGCGAGTTTCTCGGCGGGCTCCTGGTCCGACTCTCCGACGGGGAGCGGCTGGGCGCACGGTGGGAGCAGCGCGAGTGGTTGGAGACGCTGACCATCGACGTGGACCCCGCGGAACCCGTGGCCTTCACCGGCCTGCTCCGCGGCGCATCCATGCTGCCGGAGCCGGCCATCGAGGAAGACCCGGAGGAGAAGGCGGAGGAGGAGGCAAAGAAGAAAAAGATCCCGACTCCGACGCTGAACAAGCTCGCTGTAGACCTTCGACAGCTGCGCGAGGACGGGGAGCTTGGTCGGGCGCACCGGCGTGAAACCCAGACCGCCGACCTCCTCGCGCGGGTCGCGTCCAAGGGCGTGGCGCTGGCCGTCGTCGGCGTCAGCGGCGTTGGCAAGAGCGCGCTGCTCGACGAGCTGGTGCACCACCTGCCACCGGACCGGCCCGTCTTCTTTGCCGACGCGGGACGCCTCATCGCCGGCGACGGGTTCTTTGGCGAGTGGCAGCGGCAATGCCTGGACCTCGTTGAGGAAGCCATTGAGGCCAACGCGGTCCTCTATCTCGGGGCATTGCTTCCGCTGGTGGACGCAGGAAAGTCGGCCTACTCCGACCAGAACGTCGCCGCGCTGCTCAAGCCGCTCCTGTCCGGTCGCCGCCTTACGGTGATCGGAGAGGCAACGCCGCGACAATGGGCCGAGCTCGAGCTGCGCGACGCCGGCTTCTGGCGGCTGTTCGCACCCTATCGGCTGGAGGAGCCCGCCGAGACCGAGGTCGCTGCCGTGCTCGCCGCCGTCGCGGCCGAGATTGAGGCAGAGGACAAGGTCACAATCGAGCCGGCGGCCCAACGCGCCGTGTTGGACTTGAGCCGTCGCTACGGCGGGGCGGACAGCCTCCTCGGCGCGAGCCTCCACTTCTTGCGGCGGCTGGCGGACGACGCCCGCGCGCGCCGCATCGAGGCCAGCGATCCGGCGCACACACCGATGCGCATCGGCGCGCGCGACGCGATCGAGCGCTTCTGCGTGGAGACGGGCATGCCGGCGTTCATCGTCCGCGACGATCTCCCGCTCGACCCGCTTCGCGTGCAGGAGCACTTCCGAGAGCGGATCGTCGGACAGACCGAGCCCGTGCGACGCATGGCGGACCTGGTGTCGGTGATCAAAGCCGGCCTCGGCGACGCCGGCCGCCCCCTGGGCTCCTTCCTGTTCGTCGGACCCACCGGGGTCGGAAAAACCGAGATGGCCAAGGCCCTGGCCGAGTTCCTTTTTGGACGCCGGGAGCGGCTCCTGCGCTACGACATGTCCGAGTTCTACTCCGCCGACAGCGTACACCGCTTCCTCGGCACCGCAGGCACCGACACCTCGCTGGTCGCCGCCGTTCGCCGCGCCCCGTTCACGCTGCTGCTGCTCGACGAGGTGGAGAAGGCCCATCCGGCCGTCTTCGACGTGCTGTTGCAGCTCCTGGGCGAGGCGCGCCTGACGGACCACGCGGGGCGCACGGCAGACTTCCGCAACGTGGTCGTCGTGATGACGAGCAACCTCGGCGTCGACACGCTGGGCTCCGGCCTGGGCTTTGGCGACGCCGCTTCCACCAGCCTGCGCGACCATTTTGTCGCCGAGTGCGAGCGGTTCTTCCGACCCGAGTTCATGGGAAGGCTCGACCATATTGTCGCGTTCGAGCCCCTCACCGACGACGACATCGGCCACATCACCGCCCGCCAGCTCACCCACTTCGCCGCGCGTGAAGGCCTGCGGGGTCGCAAGCTCGGGCTCGAACTTGATGCGGGCGTCGCCGGGTTCCTGGCGAACCGCGGGATCGACACAAAATACGGCGCGCGCCCCCTGCAGCGCGCCATCGAGAGGGAGCTCGCCGCACCCCTGGCCCGGCACCTGTCCGGGCTCGACGCGCAGCAGCGCCGCGTGCGGGTGGAAGCGGGCGAGGACAGCCTGGTCTTCAGAAACCTTGAGGGACAGGCGCAGCAAACCGCCGACGCGGACCTGTTGGGGCTGGTTCGGCGGGTCGGACGCACTCGCCTGCGTGTGGCCCGCTGGCTGAGCTCCCGCCCATTCCGTGAGATCGCCCAGCGCGTGCGCTTGCTGGACCGCCTGGCCCAGGACCGGAACTTCTGGCGCAACAAGGAGACCGCCGAGGCCCGCATCGCCCGCGCGGGCAATGACAGAGAGGTCTGCGCAGCGTTCGAGGACGCCGGACGCAGGCTGGACGGGCTCGAGGACCTCGCCTACGAGGTATGGTTTGACGCCGACGCCGAGCCCCTTCCGCTCCTCACCAAGGAGCACGACGATGTGAGCGCCGAGCTCGACCGGCTGGAGATGCGCCTGTACGCACAGACGCGTCCGCACCCCAACCGGGCCGCGCTCTACCTCAAGGGCGGCCAGGGAACGCGCGGTTGGATGCTCACGCTGTTCCAGACCTATGTGCAGTACGCCATCGACAGCGGCTTTGAGGTCCACGGCTATACGGCGTCCGTGGATCCCGACTACGACGTGCCCACCAAACAGCGCCGCGCGGAGGCGGTGCGCAACCCCGAGATGTGGCGCTGGTTCCAGATGGACACGATCCAGCCCGGGGCCGACGAGCGGGGCGCGCAGCGGCTCGCCCATCGCATGATCGACGGCCCGGTCGATCACGCTTCCGTGCTCTGCTACGCCCTGTCCATCCAGGGGCCATCGGCCGCGGCGCCGTTCGCGGACGAGGCGGGCACGCACGTGGACGCCTACGGAACCGATGTCGCGGTCGCCCACGTCCTGGTCGGCCACGAAGGCCGCACCGGCCTCCTGCACCCAAGCGCGCTCGCCGACAAGTGGATGGAACGCCGCCGCAGGACCATTCACCGCGGCAAACACCAGGTGCAGGACGCGGTACTGGGCCGCAACGTGGCCCTCGAACCCCGACTCGACAGGATCTACGGTCGGCTCATGCGCGAGTCGATGTACCGAGCGGTGCTCGGCGACGACGCCATCGAGGACCTGGGAGGCGGGGCATGATCGACATCAACGCCCTGCTTCACATCAGCGTAGACCGGCGGGAGGTCTACACCGTGCGGCTGCCGGGCCTCGACACCACGGCGTGGCAGGGCACGAGCCTGGCCAAGCTGATGGACGACGCGGCACTCCACGTCATGGAGCGTGTGCCCCAGGAACCCGTGGCGCGAATGCCACTCTACGAGTTCTGCCCCCACGTCGAGCTGCGACGCGTCAAAGTCGAGGTCGAGCTTTCACCCATTGGCAAGAAGAAGCAGTCCTGGACCGGCCGCTTCGCCGTCGTTGTGCGGCGCTGGGAGCAGGACGAATTCTACACCTGCGTGGTCCCCACCGTGGGCCCGGAAATGTTCGCGGTCCGGCGCACGGCGTTCCTGCCGGAGGCGCTCGCCGGGTTCCTCGGCACGCGGGCCGCCCGACGTGGACTGCGCGACCTCGGCCACTGGGAGTGCGGCTCCTACGACTACCTGGAGGTCGTTGAGGTCGAGGTCGAACTCCCCACGGTCCTGCCGCGTGGCAAGCGCCGCAAGCGCAAGAAGAAGGCCGTCGAACCGACCGTCCGCAAGCGCCGCATTGTGTACCCGCACGCCCTGCGCGAGGTCGCGGTCAACCTCATGCACAAGGCGATGGACGGCCAGCTCACCGCAGCGTTCGGGCGTGACAAGATCGTGCTCGAGGTCCTTGGAAAGCTGCGGTTGCCCGGCGCCGCCGTGCTGCTGGTCGGCCCGCCGGGGAGCGGCAAGACCGCCATCGTGCACGAGGTCGTGCGGCGGCTGGCCGCCGAACAACAGCCGCTCAAGAGCCGCACGGATGTCTGGGCTGTGGACGGCAACCGCCTCATCAGCGGCATGTCCTACGTCGGCGGTTGGGAGCAGCGCTGCAAGGACATGGTGCACGAGCTCAGCGAGCGGCTCGACGTGCTCTACGTCGCAGACCTCCCCACGTTGGCGTTCACCGGCCGCTCCGCGCAGTCGGACAGCAATATGGCCGAGTACCTGGAGCCGCACCTGGGCCGCGGGGAGATTCGCATCCTGGGCGAGTGTACGCCTGAACGGCTGGAGGCGGTCCGCGAGGAGGCGCCGGGTTTCTTCAGCCGGTTCCACATCATTCAGGTCCCGGCCATGCCGGACCGCGACGCACTGGTCGTCCTGGCCCGCGCCACCCGCAACGCCGAGCGGCACGGCAGCGCGCGCGTCGACCCTGAAGTTCTGACCGGCATCCTCGGCCTGACGCGGCGCTTTGAACGACGGGCCGCGCACCCCGGCAAGGCGGTGCGACTTCTCAACCGCCTCCTGTCCGACGAGGTGCGCGTGGCCCGCGACGACCACGGGCACCGGACGTTCCAGCGGGAGCACCTGGTCGACTTCTTCAGCCGTGAGACCGGCCTTCCACGCTACGTCCTCTGGGAGTCGGAGGCGCGCAAGCACGCGGAGATCCTCGCCCATTTTGACGAGCGCATCATCGGTCAGCCGGAGGCGACGGCCGCGCTGGCAGATCTGGTGACGACCCTGCAGCAGGGGCTCGGCAACCCGGAGCGGCCCCTCGCGACCCTCCTGTTTGTGGGGCCGACCGGCGTGGGGAAGACCGAGACCGCCAAGGCGTTGGCGCGCTGGTTGTTTGGCGACGCGGACCGCCTCCTGCGCTTTGACATGAGCGAGTTCCGCCACCCACTGGACGTGGCGCGCCTGGTCGGGACGCGGATGCAGCCCGACGGCGAGCTGACGCGCCGCGTGGAGCAGCGCCCGTTCAGCGTGGTGCTGTTTGACGAGATTGAGAAGGCCGACCCCAGCGTCTTTGACGCGCTGCTGCAGGTCCTGGGTGAGGGACGCCTGACCAACGCGGCGGGACGCACCACAGACTTCTGCAACACCGTGGTCATCATGACGTCCAACCTGGGCGTGCGCGAGTCGAACCGCGACGTGGGCTTCGGCGGAAACGACGTCGCCGGGCAAGCCGTGCACTACCGCAAGGCCGTGGAGGCGTACTTCCGCCCCGAGTTCGTCGGTCGCATCGACCGGGTGGTCCCGTTCCGGTCGCTGCTCCGCGAAGATCTTACCCCTTTGGTTCGGCGAGTCCTGCTCGACATCCTGGGACGGCGCGGGCTGCGCCGCAGCGGCGTGATTGTCAGCGTCGAGGACGAGCTTGTGGACCTCCTGGTCGACCAGGGTTTCGAGCCCGAATACGGAGCCCGGTCGCTGCGACGGGTCCTCGAGCGGCGCCTGACTGTCCCGTTGGCCGCCCAATTGGTCGCCCAGCCCCCTTCTGCCATGACGACGCTGGTGCATCTCTACCGCACCGGCGACGAGGTGGGGATGACGGTGACCGGGCTGGCGGACGCCCCGCCGGAGGAGCTGGGTCACGGCGCGGTGGTGTCCGATTGGTCGGAGCTGCAGGGGCGCTTCCAACAGGTGCGCAGTCGCGTCGCCAGCTTGAGCGACGGCGAGCCGATCGTCGCCGACACCCGCGCGGCGCTCCTGGACCGCGTGAACCCCGACGGCCCCGGCCCCACCCCTCGCACCACGGAGTGGATGGAGTTTCACTCGGCCAGCGAGCTCATTGAACATGTCCGCGACCTGGAGGGCGACGTCGACGCCTTCGACCACGCGTTCCTGCGCACGTACGAAGTGACCGAACGCCTCACCACCCAGCCTCTTCCCGACAGCTGGAACGTCACCCGGACCATCGTCCACGAGGAGCACCGCGCCCACGCACTGGACCGGGCGCAGCTCTTGCGCCGGGCCAGCGCGGAGCTCGGGCAGCTTGAGCTGCGGCTCGCCGCCGCCCGGCACCGGGCCGCCGTGTTTGGCCAGCCCCCGCAGACCGCGACCCTTCGAATCACGCCCGAGTCCGACGACGACGCCACGCGCGCCTTTGCGCGATTGCTGGCGCGCGAGCTGGGCACATGGGCTTCCGGGTGGGGCGAGGCCACCCTGTGGTCGCGGGCGCAGGCCTGGCAGAAGGGTGACGACGACGACGCGGCGGCCTGGGCGCTGCGAGTCTCCGGCTTTGGCCTCCTGGACCTCCTCGCCCCCGAGCTTGGCTACCACCTGGACACACGCGTGTCCGGCCCCGATATCGACTTGTTGTTGGCGCGAATCGAGGTCGTCGGTCACGGCCTGGACCCACTTGGCGACCTGTCGGACTGGGACACCCAGCTTCAGGACTGGCGGACGGGGCGACGCGCCGGCATGGACGCAGAGGACCCGCGGCCAGCCCTCACCGTCGTGCGGCGCTTCTCGGACGGTGCCTCGACCTATCAAGGAGGCGTGCTTCGCGCGCGACCGGGGATGGCGGGCGAGTGGACGACGCTCGCGTTGCGCAGGCTCCACGCCGCCGCCGACGACTGATTAGGGTCTGCACGCCGCGGGACCGCGGTGAGGCGCCTACTCGAAGACCAACGCAGTCCGAGGGCCGCGCCGCTGGGGGCGGCGATCACGTCGAGCTCAAACAGAGGTTCACGACCGTAGACGGCCTCAGGCCCCTCGGGCTCGTCCAGGATCACCCAGATCAACGCGGCGCTCAGAACTCGTAGACGGCCCCAAACCCGCCAACGATCCCGCCTTCGAGGGCTTCGGTCCGCGCGGCGTAGCCAATCCGGCCCGTCAGAAGGAACCCGTCGGCCAGCTGGACGCCGGCGTCGTAGATGAGGCGGGTTCCCGGCGGGCTGAGTGTCCCGTCGGGTCGCTCCGTCACCTCAATGGCGAAGCCCATGGGAACTTTGGGAACTGTGGTCCATTTGAAGGCCAGCCAGCCCCGGTTCCCCACGTCCTGGAGAAGCTCGCCACCCACCTCCAGGTGCGTCTGTGTCAACGGTCCGATGCGGACGACGCCGCCCACCCCGGCCGCGAATCCATCCTCGGAGGCGCCGAGAATGAGCCGCGCTCCAAAGCTCAGGTTGTCGTGCAGCGCAAAATTGACCTCGCTCCAGCCGTAGTTGAGGCCAGGGTCGTCCCCGTCGACCACAGGTACACCGGTCACCTCGGGGTGCTGCCCCCGCAACAGGCCCACGCCAAACCGGATGTCGTGGAGCGTGGTCAGGAACCGGTAGTGGTACTCCGCCTCCGTGAGAAACACGTTGTCGGTGAACTTGTCCGTGGATGATTTTGGGTCCATCGGGTCCGCCAGGCGCCGGCCGTACAGCGTCGCCTCGCCACGCAACTGAAAGGACGACCGGTTCCCCCCGTGGTCGCCCAGACGGCGCTCGGTGATGGTCTCGCGCGTGTCTCCACTGACCAGCAAAGCGGACGGTGACTGCGCCGTGGCAAAGTGCTGTCGCACCACGCCGTCGCGGCCCTTGCTGGCGATGTAGTACTCAATGCCAGGCGGCTGCACGAGCTCACGCGGGACGACCGCGGCAAACCCGTGGTCGTCGGCCCGCTCCAGCGGAAGCTCCCGGTACTCGGCTGCGCCAATCGCGCGAACGCCGACCCAGGCGCGCTCCAGCTTGTGATCCCGCTTGATCGTCGCCCGCAGGATGGCGCGATGTCCCGCCTTGAGCGCGGCCGGGGTCGCGTGGAAGAGGACTACCGGCTCTGAGCCGTTCAGAGCCTCCATCTCTACGTTGGCCGCAGTTGCCACCGGCGTCTCGGGAGACGCAGCCGGGACCGGTTCAGGGGCCTGGGCCGGGATCTCGGCTGGAGACTCGGCCGCGACATCGGCTGGAGAGCCAGCTGGGTTTTCATCGGGCGATTCGCCGGTGTCCGCTGCCCCAGTCTGTGCCACGGCGATCGCCGGGACGAGTACGGAGACGGCGAGCAGGGCGGTCGCCAGGAAAAGACCAGAGTGTAGATTCGTATTCATGACGCCCCCCTACCAGCGCAGCACGGCGGAC
>CALBXO010000709.1 GCA_937890335.1 uncultured Pseudomonadota bacterium
GCCGTACGAAGACGCGCCGCGACCGGACCTCATCCTGCTGGATCTCAATCTACCCCGCAAGGATGGCCGGGAGGTCCTGGCGGAAGTCAAAGCCGATCCAGCTCTCGCGGACATTCCCGTCGTGGTGCTCACCACCAGCCAGTCCGCTGATGACGTGCTCAAGAGTTACGAGTTGCATGCCAATGCGTACGTGACCAAACCTGTAGAGCTCAAGCAGTTCATGCACGCCATCCGGTCAGTGAACGACTTCTGGGTCTGTATCGTACGACGAAGCTGATTGTGACAAGACAAACTACCCCGCTCTCCCTACTGGCCGCGCTTGTCCTCGCGTGGCCCTGCAGCGCCTGTACGCCTGACACCGCGGAACGAAATTCCGAGGGAGACCAGGTCGATTTTGGCGGCGGTGACAAAGACACCGGGGGCGACTCGGACCGCGGCGACGTCCGGGACACCACGGGCGGCGACACCGACGCCGAGCCGGACACGCCCCTACCCGACACCGGCGACCCCTACAGCGGACTCGACGGACTCAGCGATGGTCCCCTCAAGGACGCCCTCCACGACATCGTCGCCGGCCACCGGGCCTTCACGTACGATGACGCGCGCGATCTGATGTACGGCAAGCGGGGCACCATCGACGTCGTGGACGGCATGATTGAGTGCGTCTACACCGGACGGCGCGTCACACCGGACCGCACCAAGACGCCGGGCGGGTTCAACACCGAGCACTCCTGGCCGCGCAGCGACGGTGCCGACGAGCTACCGGCGGTCGCTGACATCCACCACCTCTTCCCGGTGGACGCCCAAGCCAATTCCACGCGCGGAAACCAGCGGTACGGTGACACGAATTGCGGCAACAGCTGCGACTACGCGGTGGGCGGGTCGAGCCTCGGCCCCGCCGCCGACGGCGAGGGGACCGCCTTTGAGGTCCGTGGCAAGTCGCAGGGGGACATGGCCCGCGCCCACTTCTACTTCAGCGTCCGCTACGAGCTGCCCATCCCCTCCAGCGAGGAGGACGACCTGCGGGCCTGGCACGTGGCTGACCCGGTCGACGACGCAGAGCGCGCCCGCAATGACCGTATCGAGCGGGTCCAGAACAACCGGAACCCGTTCATCGACCTGCCGGAGCTGGTCGAGCGCATCGACAACTTCTGAAGATCGCGCTGGCTCCGAGGCGAGCGGTACGGGTGCTCCGGCGGCGTCCGGTCAGAAACAAGCTTCCAGGTTGCCGCACGCGCCTCGGATGAGGCAGCGGGCCAGGTTCAGGCCATCCTCGCCGGCCGGCTGCGCAAAGTCATCGCAGCGCTCGATGCAGTTCGCGAGCGAACTTCCCAGCCCAAGAGTCTCCAGGGCGCCGCAGTCGACGACGTGCGCACACGCGTCGGCGCACAGAGGTCGACACTCGGGGGCCACGCACAAGCTGCCGGACGGACACTCCTCACTGTTGGCGCAGCCGTCCGGTACGTCCGCACCGACATCGGGGCGGTCGACGACCCCGGCAACCTCCACGACGCAGGCCTGCTCCTCGCAGTGCGCCTCCCACGCGATGAAGTCGTCTTCAAATGCCCCGCAGACTTCCACCCGACGCGCCTTGAGCGCCTCGAGTTCAGGGTCGTCCGGCGCGTCGTTGGCGCCCACCGTGAGCCCCTCGTGGACCTCCACAACCAGGCAGTCGATGTCGTCCTCACAGAAGGACGGCAATTGGGCCGCCTTGGCCTCGATCACCTCGTCGAGCTCCGTACAGCGCTTTTCGTCCGTCTTTTCGCAGCCGCACAGGGCGAGCAACAGCAGGCACATCAGGCCCGCGGTGAGATACTTCATCCTTCCAGATCCTCGAGCAGCCGGCGCCGGAGATCCGAAGAGGGCCTGCGCTCCTTCTCTGGCTCGCGCGCGGCACGTTCCTTCAGGTTCTTGATGTCACGCTCCCCCTCGAGGGCCTTGAACCGCCCGTCGAGTCCGTCGTCCAGGGGGTCCTCGATCAACGCACCCGCCTCGGCGCTGGCAATATTGGCCTCGATGCGACCCTCGAC
Source organism: uncultured Pseudomonadota bacterium (assembly GCA_937890335.1). Classification (GTDB taxonomy): domain Bacteria; phylum Myxococcota_A; class Bradymonadia; order Bradymonadales; genus CALBXO01. Next base: position 2,031 of record CALBXO010000709.1, read on the forward strand.
CGCGTCAAAATGTTCAAACGGAGCCTCTGCCCCAAACGCCGCTTCCGGAGACTCGCGCCGGATGTCGTCGTCGAAAGCCAGCGCCTGCCGCCGCGGCCGGTCGCTGTCAAACGGCAACGTGACGCCGCTGGACCGCCGCGGAGACTCGCCCCGGTGTGCTGGGCGGTGGGGATCGCGCCCGGGCACCGAGTGCCGGCCGACAACCTGCCGACGCTCGCGCATGGAATCCAGCTTGTGTTCGAGCGCGTCCAAAGACTTGCCCAGATCCCCCAGGTACCCGCGTTGCTGCTCCAGATCCTCGCGCAGCCTCTCGGCCTTGGCGTCCATCTTTCGTTTCATCAGCAGACAGTCGCGCGCGAGCTCGTCGTCGCCCAGGCGCAGGGCTTCCATCGCCTTGTCCTCCCAGTCGAGCGCCTCGTCGCGGACCCGATCCCACTCGTGCAGGAGGCGTTTCTCGCTCGCGCGCGCCTTGGCTGCGTGCTGGCGAGCCTCGACGAGCGACCCCTCCATGTCGCCGATCGACCGGTCCAGCGCCCTGTCTGGCTCGCTGGACCCGCTGATGAGGTCGTTGACGTTCGAGCGGATCAGTGTATTGAGACGGTCCAAGATACCCATCGGCGGGATGATAGACGGGGGCCTATCCACCGTCAAAGCCGCCGTGACCGCAGGAGGGCCGAACGCATGAAAGGCGCCGTAATCCCAGAAGCTGAAATCAAGACCCTCCGCGAGCTGCTGGGGACACGCCACCGCACGCATATGCGGGCCGGCGACACGTTCCACGTCGACGGCATCGTCACCCATGGCGAAGCCGAGGTGAACCTCCGGTTGTCCGACCCGGAGGAACAGGAGGTACTCGCGCTAGAATCGCGCTGCGATCTCGTCGCGAACGACCTCCAGAATCCCATGGACGGCAAACACGCGTGCTTTGACCTGCTGGACACCGCGCTGTCGGAGTATTTTGAGAGCGGACGGTCGTGGCGCCCGGGGCTGGACTGGGGCGCGCAGACCCATGATGGCGTGGAAGTGTGGCTGCGAGGAAGTGTCCGCAACCTGGCGCTTGAACGCGCCGCGGACGCCCTCCTGGCCGACTCAGACCTGGACCTGGACTGACCTTGTGCCCCCGCTCGCCTCCTCCATCGGCAGCGGCGCAGCCCTTGTCAAAAGCACGGGCGTGCTATACATCCCACTCCCCGAGCGCGCGTAGCTCAGCTGGATAGAGCGTTGGCCTCCGGAGCCAAAGGTCGCAGGTTCGAATCCTGCCGCGCGTACTTTCTACACGACCATCTTCTCTTGCGCCGGACTTACCCGTGGTCTCTGGCAGCCAGCCTCCACCTGCGAGCCTCGATGGCACCGTTCGTGTTCTCCTTGTGGAGGACAATCCGGGCGACGCCGTGCTGGTCACCGCCAGCCTGACGCGGCATTGGGTCAAGTTTGAGGTCTCCCACGTAGATACGGTCAAAGAGGCCGTCGCCCAGCTCAAGTCCAACGTCGTTGATCTGGTGCTCCTCGACCTGGGTCTGCCCGACAGCGCCGACCTGGACGGACTCGAGCGCATCTCGGCGGTCGCCCCGGCGGTCCCCATCGTCGTACTGACCGGCATGAACGACGACGAGATCGCCATGCGTGCGCTTCGCGCGGGCGCTCAGGACTTTGTCACCAAGGGCACCCACAGACACGACCTCATCGCGCGCAGCGTCCTGTACGCCGTGGAGCGCCGCCGCGTAGACCACCTCCGCACCCGGCTCGCCGAGGCCCACCGCCTCGCCGGGGTGGGCGAGCTGGCCGCCTCCGTGGCCCACGCGATGAACAACCCGGCGGCTGCGGTCACCACGAACGTCTATTGGCTCGGCGAAACGCTGGCGGGCCTGCGCAAGGTGCTGTCCAAGGCGCGCGCAGCCCAGCCGGAGTCGGCGCACGCGATGCTCAACCACCCGGATGTGGACGCGATCATCGACGAGTCCGAATCTGCCATTCTCGAGACGCAGGAGTCGCTGGCGCGACTGACCGCCACTGTGCAGGAGCTGGTGGATCTCGCGAAGGTGTGGCCCGAGGACGTGGATCACGTCCAGCTCAACACCGTGGTGCACGCCGCCGGCAACATGGCGCGGGCCGAGCGCGGGCTCCCGGTGCAGATTACCAAAGACATGGGCGACCTGCCGGCCATCAAGGCAGACCGCAGCAAATTGACCCAGGCGGTCACGGCGATCCTGCATTTCCTGGCCCGCGGCGGCGGCGACTCGGCGATCCGCGTCGCGACGCGCCACACCGGATCCCACCTGGTCCTCACCGCCGATCGCCCCGACCTTGTGTTGACGGAATCGGAGCTCCAGCGAGCGCCCCGCGCCTTTGGGGGCGCCGACGGTGGCCAGAGCCTTGGTGTAGCCAGCGAGATCATCCGCCGGCATGGCGGCGAGATGGAGGTCAACAGTGCGGCCGGGTCCGGCACACGGGTGACCGTCCGCATCCCCGAATCCACTGGCTTGTCCGTCCGCAAGAGCCGGCCCCGCGGGCGCAACCTGACCCGTCCGTCCGGTCTCTCACTCAAGCTCCTGGTGGTGGACCAGAGCCCCGCGCAGATCGAGGCCTACCGGCGCCAATTGGAGCCGTCGCACGAACTGACGACCGCGACCAGTGGTTCCGAGGGGCTCGCGCGGCTGGACGAAAACGCCCGGCACGACGCGATCCTCGTCGATCTCGACATGGCTGGGATCAGCGGCGTGGAGTTCTTCAACCGCGTCAGCGTGAAACACCCGGGGCTCGAGGAGCGAATCGTCTTCCTGAGCGCCAACCCCAAAGCGGCTCGCCCCAAAGGGACGAACAACCCGCTGCTGACCAAGCCGGCCCAGCGCGGTGCATTGCTCGCCGCGCTGCTCGAGGTGAGCATCAAGCCCGCGACCCGCGGCTGACCGGGGTGCTTGTGCACCGCCGTGGCCAACCCGGCTTCGCTCAGAAGCCCACTTCGGCGGCGTTCGGCTGCGGCTCTCCGGGCTCTGCGCCGACCTGACCCAGGTCATTGCGCCCCCAACATCGCACCACGTCGTCCGAGCCGAGCGCACACGAATGTGCCTCGCCTGCTCCGATCTGCGAGATGCCGACGATCCCGGTGACCGGTGTGGGCACGGACCTTGAGGTGCGGCCGCCGTCGCCGATCTGTCCCTCGATGCCAAGGCCCCAACACGCCACCAAGCCACCGCTGCGCCGCGCACAGCTATGGGCCAGGCCAAGCGCGAGCTCGGCCGCGTCGTTCAGACCGAGGACCTGCACGGGCACGGAGCTGTCGTCAGAGCCGTCGTTGCCCAGCTGGCCCGAGCCGTTGTTGCCCCAGCAGTGCAGGTCACCGCCACCGGTGCGCGCGCAGGTGTGGAAGAAACCGGCTTCGACCTCGACGATGTCCGCGGGCAAGTCGATGGGGTTGGACGGCACGATTCGAGGCAGCGTGTCGCCCGTACCCAGCTGCCCAAACTCATTGTCTCCCCAGCAGACCACGCTCTGGTCGTCGAGCAGCGCGCAGGTGTGCGAGAAGCCTGCCGTGATCTGCGTCGGACGCCCCGGCAGATCTTCCACCGGCGTGGGTTCCGTGCGGTCGGTTTGGCTGGCGTCGCCCAGCTGACCAAATCCGTTCCAGCCCCAGCACTCCAACCCGCCGGCGCGATCGAGCGCGCAGGTGTGGGCGAAGCCCGCAGCAATCCGCGCGATGTTCTCCAGTCCACGGGCTTGCACCGGCTCAGCGCGGGTGACGCGGGTGCCGTCGCCCAGCTGCGCGATCTCGTTCCAACCCCAACACACGACGGTACGGTCCTGGAGGCGCGCGCAGTTGTGACGCCAGCCCACCGCCAACTCGGCCACTTCCGTCAGCGCAGTGACGGGCACGGGTGTGGGCCGGTTTGTCAGAGTCCTGTCACCAATCTGCGCGTATTGGTTGCTACCCCAGCAGCGAACCGTTCCACCGAGGAAGACGGCGCACCCATGGTCCTCACCCAGGCCGATCTCCGCGGGCACCGTGCACGCAGCTTCGGCGCAGAGAACCGCGCAGGTCTGGCCACATCGGCCGCAGTTGAACCGGTCGTTCTCGCTGTCCACGCACACGTCGTCGCAGACGAGGTTTGCATCCCCTTCGCAGACGCAATCGGCGTCCACGCACGCCGCGCCTTGTGCGCAGGCGTTCGCACACCCACCGCAGTGTCTCTCGTCTCTATCGAGGTCGACACAGCCGCCCTCGCAGGCGACGAGCCCGTCCTGTTCACAGGCACAGACACCGTCGCTGCACGAGGCGGACAGCGGACAGACGTTGCGGCATTGACCGCAATTGCCATTGTCCGACAGCACGTCCACGCAACGACCTTCGCAGTCCACCTGGCCGGTCGGGCAGGCGCAGACGCCCTCCTGACAGGACGCCCCGACGGCACAGACGTTCCCGCAGCGGCCGCAGCTTCTCGGGTTGTTCGTCACGTCTACGCAGCGACCGTCGCAGAGTCCCTGCCCCTGCGGACACTGACACGCGCCGTCCTGACAGGCAGCACCGGGCGCGCATTGGACGCCGCAATTTCCACAGTTGTTCGCGTCAGACGCGGGGTCGACGCATCGGTCGGCGCACGCCAGTTGCCCCTCTTCCGGGCAGGCACATTGCCCGTCCGTGCAGGCTGCACTGGCGGGGCAGGCATTGTCGCAGAGACCGCAGTGTCGCTGGGACGCCAGGATGTCCACACACCTCTGACCGCAGACAGCCTGGCCCTCCGGGCAGGAGCATTCGCCCGCGTCGCAGGCTGCGCCGGGCGCGCACTCCACGCCGCAGCCTCCGCAGTTGCGGGCGTCGTCGAGGATCGCAGTGCAGTCTCCGTTGCACAGCGTTGCCCCGTCCGCGCAACCGCACTCTCCGCCCGCGCAGACGGCGCCGGCGCCGCATTGCACGCCGCAGGCGCCGCAATTGTCGCGGTCCGTGTCCAGCGCCGCGCAGCGGCCGTCGCAGATCGCGGCACCGGCTGAACACGCGCAACCGCCGTTGACGCACATCGCGCCTGGCAGGCACTCGTTGCCGCAGGTCCCACAATGATCCTGGTCGCCGCGCACATCGACGCAGCGCCCGTCGCAGACCACCGCGCCCTCCGGGCAGGCGCAGGCGCCGTCCGAACACTCCGCCCCCCGTGGACATGTATTGCCACAAGCGCCGCAGTGGTCGGCATCCGTGGCGAGGTCCGCGCACCGATCGCCACAGACGGCGCCGGTCCCTTCGCACACGCAGGCACCGCTGGCACACGTGCCCCCGATGGGACATTCAATGCCGCAGGCGCCGCAGTTGCGCGCGTCTGTGCGGCCGTCCACGCAGCGGCCGCCGCACTGCATCGTCCCTTCGCCCTCGCAGGCGCAACCACCCTCGACACACGCGAATCCGGCAGGGCACACGTTTCCGCAGGCACCACAATTGCTGGCGTCGGTGGCCGTGTTGTCGCAGGCCGGGGCGTCCTCACCCCCGCAACCGGACAGACCGACCACGACAGACAGCACCAATCCCGCGGCCAGGATCCACATTTTGTTCATGTCGATCACCATGCCACCTCCTGAGGCGAAAGCCTCTCCGTCTCCGACCCGTCGCCGTTCTGTCCTTCGTCGTTGCCACCAAAGCACAGGACACGCCCCGCGGCCGTGGCCACGCAGGTGTTGACTGCACCGGCCGCCACATCGGCAACCGGTGGCAGGCCGGGGACCGCGCGTGGCCCGGAGGGGCCATCTCGCATGCCGCTGCCGCGCTGCCCGCGTGAATTGGAGCCAAAGCACACCAGCGCCCCGGCTCCGCGGACCGTGCACGCGTGGGCACCGCCGACTACCAGCCGCCTGGCGTCTTCGATGCCGTCTACGACCGCGGCGGTCGCGGGGTTGTCGCGCGGACCGCCAAGTTGGCCCTCATCGTCCCGACCCCAGCACCAGATTGTCCCGTCTGTGCGCAGCGCGCAGAAGAAAGCGTTGCCACCGCGGACCGCCAGTGTCCGGTCGAGATCCTGCACGGGACCCGGGGTCGCGTGCGCGTCGCCATCGGCGCTTCCCCTTCCCAATTGACCGTCCGTGTTGCTGCCCCAGCAGCGGACCGTGCCGTCGCGCAGCGCGGCGCAGGACGCACTCGTCGAGCACGTCAGGCTCGCTGCGGGGGAGACAGGGACACGGGTCGGCACGGTTCTCGGAACCTGGGTGCCATCCCCGATCTGCCCCGCCGAGTTGTTGCCCCAGCACCAGACGGCCCCTCGGTCATCACGCGCACACGAGTGTCCGGTGCCGACGCAGACTTCCGCCACATTTTCGAGCCCATCCACGGCGCCGGGCACCGACCGCGGCGTAAAGTCGCCGCTCCCGAGCTGCCCAAGACTGTTGTCGCCCCAGCAACGGACGCCGCGATCCGGCATGATCGCGCAGGTGTGCAGGCCCCCTGGGGCGATCTGCACGGCGCCGCGGGCGCCGACCACAAGCGCTGGACTGTTGTAGTCCTGCTCGGCGCCGTCGCCGATCTGGCCGTTGGCGCCCGCGCCCCAGCAGCGCGCCTGGCCGTCGGACAGAGTCGCGCAGAAGGTCGCCGCGCCGCCGTGAACGGCAGCGGCTTCCCGGCATCGGCTGTCCGAGCACACCGCGCCACAGACCGCGCCGCAGCCGCCGCAGTGTTCGGCATTGGCCGCCGTGTCTACGCATTCAGTCCCGCACGCGGTCTGGCCCTCGTCGGCGCAGGCGCAGGCGCCGTCGACGCAGGCCGCGCCGTCCGGGCAACCCGTGCCACACAGTCCGCAGTGGTTGGGGTCCACAAGCAGATCCACACACGCGCCATCGCAGACCGCCGGCGCGTCACCCGGGCAGCTGCATTCCCCCTGTGCGCACGTCGCGCCCTGCGCGCAGGTGACGCCGCAGGCGCCGCAATTCGCCGCCTCGCTCGCGACATTCACACAGGCGCCATCGCACACCGCGTAGCCCCCGTCGGGGCAGCTGCAGACGCCGCTCTCGCAGGTTGCCCCCGTAGCGCAGGTGATTCCGCACCCACCGCAGTGCACGCGACTGGAGGAGGCGTCGACACAGCGGTCGCCGCAGAACAACCCACCGCCGGGGCATTGGCACTGGCCGCCCTGGCAGCTGCCATCGGTGCAGACATTGCCGCAGCTGCCGCAGTTGAGTGGGTCCGCGCCGGGATCGACGCAGGCGTCACCGCACGCGATGGCTGGCGCCGCGCACTCGCATGCGCCGTCCACGCACGCCCGCGCCTCACCGCAGTCGTTACCGCAGGCGCCACAGTGATCGGAATGGGAGGCGAGCAAGGTGCACGCGCCGTCGCAAACGACACCGTCTCCCTCGCAGACACACACGCCGCCGGTGCAGGCAGCCCCTTCGGCGCACGCGTTGCCGCAGACACCGCAGTTCGCGCTGTCCGATGCCCCGTCCACGCATGCGCCGTCACAGACGACACCGTCCTCGCCCGGACACCGGCACTCGCCGGTGGAGCAGGTCGCGTCTGCGGGACATGCGTGGCCGCAGAAGCCGCAGTTGAGGGGATCGCTGGCGACATCGTCGCACGGCGGCGACGTCGTCGGGTCCCCGGACTCTGGGTCCGAACATCCCGTGAATGCCAAAACGACCGCCCAGAAGAGGACGGTTGCCAGGGTTCGTATCTGCATGCGAATGGGCTCCCAGATTCCGAGGGCGCGGCGAGTGCGCCCGACGGTTCGGAGTGGATTCAAATGGCCACCTTCGAGGATACGCAAGCGGCTTTCGGCTGGCAACGTCGCCCCGCCCTGTGCCACACTGGCGCCGTCTGGAGAACGCCCGCACGGGGAGCGGCGCCTCCAGGCCGACCTGGCCCCTGGGCCGAGGCGGGAGTCGCGTGAGCAAGCTTGGGCCCTACAAGATACTGCGCCCGCTGGCAGTGGGCGGACAAGCCGAGGTGCTTCTGGCCGAACGCACCGGACCGGGCGGCTTCTCGGTGCGGCATGCCCTGAAGATCCTCAATGAGCCCCTTGGCGGCAGCCGGCCCACCGACGTGCCCAGTGCCCGCGCACTGGTGGCCGAGGCCCGCCTCCTTGTCCGCTTGGCCCATCCACACACTCTGGCGATCCACGGACTCGATGTCATCGACGACCGGCTGGTGATGGTGCTCGAGTATGTGGGAGGTCGCAGTCTCGCGGTCGTCCTGGAGCGCCTGGCGCGGATGGGGCGGACGCTGCCGGTGGAACACGCGCTCTGGATAACGCGAAGCGTCGCGCTGGCGCTCGACCGCGCCCACGAGCTCGCCGATGACGGCGGCCGCAGGCTCAACGTCATCCACCGGGACGTG
>CALBXO010000710.1 GCA_937890335.1 uncultured Pseudomonadota bacterium
CGCTTCCCGGAGGTACCCCACGGCGCGATCCCGATCGGAGAGCGCCGCGAGCTTCGACATCCGCAGCAGCTCGTCCACCGCCTGTGGGTAATACCCGGCCTGGAAGTGCATCTCCTTGATGCGCTCCATGGCTGCGAGGTTGTTGGGGTCCATCAGGAAGACGTTGCGCAGGTGCTCGAACGCGCGGTCGACGAGGCCGTACTTGATGTAGACGTCCGTCTCCGTGAGCAGCCGCTGAATCTCGACCTGCTGGGTGTCGTAGTTGTCGCCGACGGCGTCGATGGAACGCGCCCCGCTCATCTCGACGACCGGCTCGGCCTCTTCCAGATCCGCGGAGATCGCGTGGGCCGCCTCCATTGCGGGTGGCGGAGGCGGTCCGGCGCCGACCAGCGGCTCCACCTCGAGCTCTGGTGCGCTGCGGATCGCGCTGGCGTCCCCGGCCTGGTCGAGACCGAGTCGAGACCGTACCTCCTGGTCACGCGGGTTGATCTCGAGCAGCTGCCGCCAACATTGTTGGGCGCGCTGCACTTCCCCGCGCGAATCGTGCAGCTTGGCCTTCTCGCGGAGTACCTGGTTGGCCTTCGCGGGCTCGTCGAGCCGCCGGAACGTCTCGATCAGAAGCTCAAGCGTGTCCGTGTCTTGCGAGTCCGCCTTGGCGGCGACCTGAAGCTTGGCCAGCGCGCGCTTGGTGTCCCCTTGCTTCAGGTAGGTGCGCACGAGCTCCCGCACGGCGCCAAGGTCCTCAGGATCGTGGTAGATAAGCCGCTCGGCGACCTTCACATAATCGTCGATCCGGCCGGTTTCCAGCAGCTGTGCCCCCGCCTGCCGAAACTGCTCCACCGCGTCCGCGACCTGTCCGTGCCGACTGTAGTGCTCGGCCAGCTTGATCCGGATGCCGACGTTGTTGGGCTCCAACGACGCCATGCGACGAAGGACCTCCTGGTACGCGTTGGAGTCCCCCTCTTCCTGAAGGATGCCCGCCACCGTGTAGTAGAACGACATGGCGTCGCTCAGAAGACCCAGCTGGTGGTACACCTCGGCCAGACGCAGGTGCACATCGATGTTGCGGGGATCGAGCGTGAGAATTCGCTTGTAGACGGCGGCGGCTTTCAGGAGGAAGCCGTTCTCAGCGTGAAGCGCCGCGACCTGGTAGTAGGTCTGGATCGCGCCGTTGGAGTCGCCGTCTTTCTGCTTAGCCTCGCCAACCTTGAGCAGCACGCGCACGTCGGCAGCATCGAGCTCATAGGCCTTCTCGAACTCGCGGACAGCCTTCGCGTAGCCGCCCTTCGCCATGTGCTTCTGGGCAGCCGCGAGGTGCTTCTGCTTGTTCGCCACGTACCGCTCCCGAGCCACGAAAAACGCCGAAGGTAGTTATACGATTCGGCGTCCCCACCCGTCAATCCAAGTCGACGCGGTGGCGGTGGATCATCCCTTGAACCGCTCTACGTAATCGCCCGTGCGGGTGTCGATGCGCAGCACCTCACCCTCCTCGATGTACAGAGGCACCTGCACCACATGACCTGTCTCGAGCGTAGCGGGCTTTGTGCCCCCCTGCGCCGTGTCACCCTTCACACCCGGTCCCGTCTCCGCCACCGCGAGCGGCACGAAGTTCGGCAGATCCACACTCAGCGCCGCGCCCTGGTAGAACAGAACGGTCACCTCGAGCTGCTCCTTGAGATACGGCAGCACGTCCTCCAGGGCCTCGGTCGGGATCTCGATCTGATCGTAGTTCGTGGTGTCCATGAACACGTACCCCGTCCCCGTCAGGTACAGGTACTGCATCCCGCGCTCTTCCAGATCCGGTTTGGAGACCTTGTCGCCCGATCGGAAGTTCTTCTGGAGCACACGCCCGTCGCGAAGGCTCTTGTACTTGGTCTTGACGAATGCCACTCCCTTGCCCGGCTTGACGTGGATGGCTTCGACGATGATGTACGGCTCGCCGTCGATCTCGACTTTGAGTCCTTTGCGAAATTCCTGGGTCGAATACATTCGGTCCTACTCTAAAGCTGAAGTCTCATGATGGGCCGCGCAGTCGCGCGGTGGCGCCAAGCAGGGCCAGCCGGTAGCCCTCGGCGCCAAAGCCCATGATTCTGCCCTGACTGATGTCTGCGAACAAGGAGCGGTGTCGAAACGACTCGCGCGCATACACGTTGGACAGGTGTACCTCGTAACACGGAAGCTCCGCAGCAAGCACCGCGTCGCGGAGCGCGACGCTGCTATGGGTGTACCCGCCAGGGTTGAACAGCAGGGCCGCGTAGACGCCGCGGGCCTCCTGAATCCACTCGATGAGCACACCCTCGTGGTTGCTCTGCCGACTGTCGACGTCGACACCGAGCTCGGCGCCGAGCTCACGCAACGATGCGTCGATGTCCGCCAGGGTGGAGGATCCGTAGACCTCTGGTTGACGGGTTCCGAGCATGTTGAGGTTCGGCCCGTGCAGGACGAGGATCCTCATGCGATCTCGGCCAATACCCGCGGCGCGAGCAGCCCCAACATGCGTTCCCCCACGTCCGGCGAGCTGTGCGCGGGCACCGCAAGCACGAGCAGGTACTCGTCCACCAGGTGCGCGAGCATGGTGAAATCATCCGTAGTCAGCCGCAGGTTCTGCACGGCGGGCAGTTCGCCCGTTTCGTGGAAGCGCTTGTACTTGCGAAGCACCTGGGCGAGCTCGACGGTCATGGTGACCAAGATGGCCTCGAGCGCCTCGTCGCCGGGGAGAAACGCGCGGGCCACCGTGATGCCATCGAGGCCAATCAACAGCGCGCCGCGGGCTTCCGGAACGTGGTGCAGGGCCTGGTTGAGACTGTCCTGAAACATGGCTTGAGCCTGCGGCCCTCCGGGGCACCTGTCAACAACTCCGAGCGTGACGACCCGTCACCGCGTCCCTGCCTCGCCGAGCCCGAACACCGCCTCACCTGCGAGCCGGAACGCCGACAACACCCGCCGCCACCCATCGTCCCAAACAAGCACCGAATCCCGAAGTGGACGCGGATGCCGGACGTCCTCGCCACGAAATCTTCGCTCGTTCCGCGCCTGGATCCGCCTAGATCCCCAGCGCGCGCCCTTCCAGCGCGCGTACCCGGTCGCGCAGATCCGCGGCCTTCTCGAACTCGAGGTTGCGGGCCGCCTCCTTCATCTTGTTTCGCAAGTCGGTCACCACAGCCGGGATGTCGTCGTCGTGGATCTCGGCGTCCTCCATCATCGCGGCCGTGACCGACGGCCCATCCTCGCCCGGAACGTACCGCTCCAGGTCGTGGATCTCTTTGATGATCGTCTGCGGCACGATGCCATTTGCGGTGTTGTACTCCTCCTGGAGCTTGCGGCGCCGCGCCGTCTCGTCCAGGCACAGCTGCATCGAGTCGGTGACTCTGTCCGCGTACATGAGCACCCGTCCGGCTACATTGCGCGCCGCCCGACCGGCCGTCTGGATCAGCGATCGCTCGCTTCGCAAGAAGCCTTCCTTGTCCGCGTCGAGTATCGCCACCAGGCTCACCTCGGGAATGTCCAGCCCCTCGCGCAGGAGGTTGATGCCCACGAGTACATCAAACACACCCCTGCGCAGATCGCGGATGATCGCCATCCGCTCCAGCGTGTCGATGTCGCTGTGCAGGTACCGGGTGCGGACCCCGAGCTCCTGCAGATACTCCGTCAGATCCTCCGACATGCGCTTGGTCAGCGTCGTCACCAGCACCCGGTCACCCGCATCGATCGCCTGACGGATCTCGCCGTACACGTCGTCGACCTGGTCCACAGCGGGCCGCACTTCGATTACGGGGTCCAGCAGTCCGGTGGGCCGGATGAGCTGTTCCACCACCACGCCGTCGCTGTGCTCCAGCTCGTAGTCGGCAGGGGTCGCCGACACGGCGATGACCTGGCCGAGCTTGTCCTCCCACTCGGCGAACTTGAGCGGGCGGTTGTCCACCGCGCTCGGCAACCGAAAACCAAAGTCGACCAGCACGGTCTTCCGGCTCCGGTCCCCGCGGTACATCGCCCCGACCTGTGGGATGCTCTGGTGCGACTCGTCCACGAAGAGCAGCCAGTCCTCCGGGAAGTAGTCCAGCAGGCACGGAGGTGCCTGCCCCGGCTCCCGCCCGGTCAGATGCCGCGAGTAGTTCTCGACGCCCGGGCAATAGCCCATGGTGACGATCATCTCGAGGTCATATTGGGTCCGCTGTTCCAGCCGCTGCGCCTCCAGCAGCTTGCCCTGCGACCGCAGCTCCTCGAGCCGCCCGACGAGCTCCGTTTTGATCGTCTCCAGCGCCTGCTCGCGACGCGAGACATCCACCACGTAGTGGGACGCCGGAAAAACGACCACCCGGTCCAGGTCGCGCACTTTGCGGCCGCGCAGGGGATCGATCTCCGACAGGGACTCGATCTCGTCCCCCCAAAACTCCACGCGTACCGCGGAGGCCTCCTCGTACGTGGGAAAGATCTCCACCACATCCCCGCGGCAGCGGAAGGTGCCGCGGTGGAAGTCGATGTCGTTGCGCGAATACTGAATGTCGACCAGCTGACGCAGGAGATGGTCGCGCCGCAGCTGCATCCCGTCCTCGATCACCACCGCCAGTCCCTTGTACGCCTCCGACGTGCCCAGACCGTAGATGCAGGAGACCGACGAGATGATGATCACATCTCGCCGGGACAGCAGGCTGCGCGTCGCCGAGTGCCGCATCCGGTCGATGGCGTCGTTGATGCTCGAGTCCTTCTCGATGAAGGTGTCCGAGCTCGGGATGTAGGCCTCAGGTTGGTAGTAGTCGTAGTAGCTGACGAAGTACTCGACCGCGTTCTTGGGAAAGAACTGTTTGAACTCGCTGTACAGCTGCGCGGCGAGCGTCTTGTTGTGGGCCATGATCATCGCAGGGCGCTGTACGCGCTGGATGACGTTGGCCATGGTGAAGCTCTTGCCACTGCCGGTGATACCGAGCAGCGTCTGCATCTTTCGGCCGTCCTCGAGCCCGGCTACGAGCTGCTCGATCGCGGTGGGTTGGTCGCCGCTTGGCGCGAATGGACTGACGAGTTCGAACGGTTGCATGCGCTGGTCTCCCTGCCGGCCGAATAACTAAACATACATTCACTGGTTTGCAACCCACAAGTCTCACTTTGTGGGAGGAACGGTTTCGTGTAGAGTTCGCCGTCGTCAGGGCAAGAAACCAATCTGGCCGGATGCCAAACCCGATCAACCGCCGAAATTTCGTCCAACTCTGCTGCACCGGTTGTGCGCTGGTCGCCACCGGCTGCATCGCAGAAGTCTATGGTGGCGCCGGGGACTTCCGGCTCGCCGACGACGAGTTCAAAGCGCTTTCGACCGTGGGTGGTGTCGCCCCGATCAACGTCGAAGATCGCGCGCTGTTGCTCATCCGCACGACCGCGTCGGAGATCGTCGCGCTCAGCCGCATCTGCACCCACCAGCAATGCGATCTCTCGCCCTCCATTGCGGGGAGCTTCGACCTGGACTCCGGACAGCTGCGCTGCCTGTGCCACGACGCACGCTACGACACCACGGGCAAAGTGGTCGGCGGCCCCGCACCGGCCCCACTGGACCGATTCGTCGTCGACTTCGATCCCGCAGCCGGCGTGGGGCAGGTTCTCCTGTGACGCGAGTCGTCGTCGCCGTCGCTGTCGCGATCGTGGGGATCCTCGCGTGCGCGCCCGCGGGCGCAGTGCCCCAGATGAGCCTGCTGAGCGGCGCCCCGTGTTCGACCTGCCATGTCTCTCCAGGCGGAGGTGGACTGCGCAATGAGATTGGGTGGTACACCGCCGCGGAGTGGGGCGCGATCACGTACGAGGACATGGGGCTGGACGCGCTGGCCTTCGAGTCCAACACCTTCGCCGACGGCTATGTGGCCTTTGGCTACGACGCCCGCGTCCAGTGGGTCAGAGCTGGCCGCCCGCCGGCGACCGATGTCCTGCCAGAGCTGATCACGATCCCCATGCAGATCCAGCCCGGCCTGGCGGTCTATCCGCTGGACTGGCTGACCCTCTACGGCTCCTACAACGTCGGGCCAAAGACCTACGGGGGTGCGTTCTGCGATCCGCATTTTGACGGCCAGGAATGTTTCGAAGCCGCCGTCCTTGTCGACGCAGACCCGGACTACCCAGCGCTTCGCGCGGGCATGATCTCGCCGTCCCATGGGATCAACCACGACGATCATACGCTGCTGTACTTCTCATCGGCCCTGGATCACCGCCGCCCTCTGCTGCCGCCCAATCACGCCGACCTCGGCGCGGAGCTCGGGTACCAGCCCACGTCGTGGCTGAGGGCAGACGCCGGCACGTACCTGCCCCGCAACCTGGAGCTGGCGGCGCAGGCGCCGGGCCTCGACGTGGACCTGGACCCGGTGTCGTACCTCGGCCGCGTCAGCTTCATGCCACAGATTCTGGACGCCGGATTGAACTCCTGGGTGGGTGTCTCCGTCTATGGGAGCGGCGAGTTTCGCCACGACATCGCGTTTTTGGGTCTGGGGCTCAACGACGTGGCTGCGCTACAATTCGAGGCGTCCCGTTTTGCGCGGGCCGAAGAGAGCGGTTGGTCCGCATTCGTCGAGGGGACAGGGCAGGTGGTAACCTGGCTGCATCTGCTCGCGCGGGCGGAGGTGGCCCATGCCAAACGAGGAGCGGCGCGCCGCGAGGTCGTCCAGTACGTTTTTGGGGCACAGATATTCCCAGTGCCCTACCTGGAGCTGCGGCCGGAATACCGGCTCGTGGAAGTGAAGGATGAATACTTGCTCGGGCAAGTCACGTTGCAGGTTCACCAGTTTTTCTGAACAGGAGATCGCCATGAAATGTTTGACCCCTCTGCTCGTCGCCGCCGCGCTCTTTGTGGCCTCCCCCGCCAGCGCACAGATCTTCGACGGCGACGGCACCGTGGAAGTGAGCGTCGCCGGTGACTTCGTCTGGCTCAGCGACGCGCCGGTGGAGAAGATCCAGGGAACCGCCAAGGGTGCCAAGGGCAAGATCAGTACGCTGGCCACCGACATCTCCAAGACCACCGGCACCGTGAGCGTCCCGGTCGAGAACATGGAGACCGGCAACGGTCTGCGCGACAAGCACCTCAAGGGTTCCGACTGGCTCGACGCCAAGGCACACCCCGAGATCGTCTTCACCATCACGGGCCTGGACGACGTGAAGACCGAGGTCAAAGGTGACGTGAAGATCGCTACGGGCAAGGCGCAAGGCACCATCAAGATCCACGGCAAGGAGAAGGCGATCAGCGTCCCCATCACCGCCAAGGTCAAGGGCGACAAGGTCAAGGTGTCGATGAAGTTCGAGGTCGCGCTGGCAGACTTCGCCATCGAGGGTTCGCGCGGCGCGGTGGGCAAGAAAGTCGGGGAGACGATCTCCATCGAAGGCACCCTGACGGGCTCCGCCAAATGAGAGTGGCCGCCCTCGTCTGCTGGCTGCTCGGCGCCGCCGTCCTCGGCTATTGGGGTGTGTCCGGCGGCGGAATCTTCAACCAGGAAAAGCGCCTGGTGGAGAAGGTCACGGTCGACGACTTCGGCGACGAGGTGAAGTCGCAGGCGTGGGTCGAGGATTTTCAGCTGGGCTTGCTCGACGGCGCCGCGCCTCCCGCCGCGTTGCTCACCCTCGCGGGGGCCGTGCTCTTCATTGTCGACCTGAGGCGACGCCGACGCGCTTGACGCACCGGAGGCTTCGGCTGACACTGCGGCTACCGACTCGCAAAGGAGGCCGCGCTCGATGACAGTGCGTCTGCTCGCCCTCGCGCTCGTGACGAGCGCCCTCGCCCTGCTATGTGTGCCCGCCTCGGCCACACCGATTTACGCCATCCGTTCGGCCAACGCCTGCGATACATGCCACATCGAACCATCCGGCTGGTACAACCCAGCCGACGTGGACCGGCTGTGCACGCTCGACTGCGTCGGATGCCATGTGGACGCCGCCGGCGGCGGTATGCGCAAGCCAGCAGGTGTCTTCTACGGCCGCGAGGTACTCCCCACGTGGGGGACGCGCCCGAGCGCTTCGGCCAACCCCAAGAAATACCTGGCTCCGGGGTACCCGGAGAAGGGGCGCTATCGCCTCTTCGAGGGTTTCTCAGGTTGGTGGGCCGGCACAACGCCCATGGCCGAGATCGAGGAGCGCTACGGCGACATCGATCCGGACCCGGTGTTCGACTGGGCGTACGACTACCGCGGGGCGACGTTCGCGCCGCTCGAGGAAGACGCCGCGGAGAATGACCGCAACGTGGTCTCTTTCCCGATGCAGGCCGACATCTACCTGATGGGCCGGCCCATGGACAACCTGGTCCTCTACACCAGCTTCGGGCTGCAGGGCGCCAAGCGCCGCAACGCCCAGGACGGGTTCACCGAAGAGGGGGTAGACGCCATCGACTACCTGGCCGTGCGCGAGCTCAGCGTCACGTACGACCGGCTCCCCAACAACTCCTACGTGCGCGCCGGGCGCTTCAAGCCGCACTACGGCTGGCACCTGCCCGACCATACGGCGTTCATTCGCCGCGATCTGGGATTTGATCAGAACCGCCAGGTCTTCGGCATCGGCGGTGGCTACAACCCACAATACCTCTTCGCCCACGCGTCCGCCTTCTACCAGGGCCTCGACGGGTGGCCCGGCGAGCTCGGCGACGAGGGAATCGGCGGCACAGTGCAGGCCGGCTACCGCGCCCTCGGCTGGCAGGCGGGCGGCAACGTGCACGTGCTGAACAGGACCGACGGACAGAACGAATTGACCAGCGGCGTATTCTGGGGCGTCAACCTCTATCCCGTCGTCTATCTGGGCGAGCTCGATGTGCGCATGAAGAGCGCTGAAGCCGACGCCGCACAGGCTGGGTCCAGCGGGATCTTTGCCTACCACGAGCTCAATTGGCTGGTGCTGCGGGGCTTCAGTCTCCTGACGAGCTACCAATGGGCCGACCCCAACCTGGATCTACTCGACGATCACAAGCATCGCGGCATCGCCGGGATGCAATGGAATCCGTACACGGCCATACAGCTCGACCTGCAGTACCGGGCCAACTTCCAGGCCTCGGACTTCACCGAGCATGAGGTCTTGTTCATTTTCCACTCGTTCCTCTGAGTGATTACGATGTTTTACGGGCCGGTAAGACGGATCTATACTCCGCGCTGGACCCGTAACGATCAGGACTGACGCGTGGCGAGACTGGTCTACGTCGACAGGAACGGACGCGAGCGCAGCGTCACGATTGGCCCGGATTTTCCGAAGGTCACCGTGGGCCGCAATCCAGACTGCGTCATCCACACCACGAAGCCGTCGGTGAGCCGGCTTCATACGGAATTCGTCTACAACCGGGGCGTCTTCGAGGTCACCGACCTCGGCAGCAGCAACGGCACGTTCATCAATGGACGTGAGATTCGCCGGCAGGCGCTGCGCGACCGGGACGAAGTCCGCTGCGGTGATTTCACCATCAGGTTCTTCATGGAGGACGACCCGGCCGCCGTGGGCGCGCCGCCGCCCCAGGAAGACGCCGAGGCGTACGCCGGGTACGGAAACCAGCCCACGAGCCGCCAACCCGTGCTCGATCGCCCGGACCCTGCCGCGGCCCCACCGCCCCCCTACCAGGACCCTGGCGGCGCCTACCCTGCCGACGCCGACCCCTACCAGCGCGCCCCGTACGGGAACGTGCAGTCCGGCTCCGGGTACCAGCGACAGCAGTCGCCGCTGCCCACGCCACCGGCCCAACAGCCGACCTACACCGCGGACCCCGGCTTGTCCTCGGAGGTCGAGCAGCTGCGTCGCGACAACCAGACGCTGCGCGAGAAGATCGACGACCAGCAGGCCGTGATCGACGTCATGCGCGACGACGCTGGCGCCCAGAGCCTCAAAGAAGAGAACGAGCGGCTGCGCCGGGAGCTGGAGACAGCCCGCTCCGACAACCGGGTCCTGCGTACGGAGCGCGACGACGTCCTGGCCGCCGCGGACGCCAACCGGGGACGCCTCGTCGACCTCGACAAGGAGCTGTCCCAGCAGACGCTGGCGATCGAGTCGCTCCAGGAGAAGAACCGCAGCCTCAACGAGGAGGCCGGTGGCGCACGAATCAAGATCGACGAAGCGCGCGATGAGGCCGCACGGGCCAAGGGGGAGGTCGGTGCGCTCGAGCGCCAGGTCGATACACTCAAGCGCGCCGAGGCCGACCATCTCACGCGGATCCAGCAACTCACCGACGAGCTCGCGGAGCAGCGGTCGTCACTGAGCCGCGTCGAGCGGGACAACGACGACTCACGCCGCGCCGCACAGGAGATCGATCAGGAGCTCAAGCGCCTGCGCCAGGAGAACGAGTCCCTGCAGTCGCTCGTCAGCTCCGAGGGCAACCAGACCGTCGACCTCGAGCGGGAGCTCGAGAGCCTGCGGTCCATTCTGGAATCGAAAGAGGCCGAGCTTGTCGAGGCCGACCAGCGGGCTACCGAGTTCGAAGAGCAGGCGCAGACTCTGCGCGCCCAGCTCTCCTACGGAGCACAGGACGACGAGCTCGTCGCTGAGTTGGAGGCGCGCCAGAAGACCATCGAGGACCTCGAGCGCAAGAACGACGCGTTGCGGACGGCGTTGGAGGACGGTCAGGGCGACGACGCACCGGAGGTCGCCGAGCTCGAGGCCGAGATCGAGCGGCTCAAGTCCGCAGCGCAGGAACCCGCAGGGGACGACCACAGCGAGCGAATCGCTGAGCTCGAGGCCGAGGTTGAGAAGCTCGAGGCCGCGCTCGAGGATGCCGGCGATGTCGCCGAGATGCGGGCCGCCCTCAAGGACGCCCAGTCCCAGGTGCGCGACCTGGAAGTGGCCCAGCAGAACCTGGAGAACGAGCTCGCCGCGTCCGTGGACGCCGCCGAGAAAGCCAAGGCGGACGCCCAGGACGCCAAGTCGCAGGCCGAGGCGGCCAGCGCGGAGGCAGAGAAGGCCGTCCTCGACGCTGAGCAGGCAGTGTCGGCCGCCGAAGAGGCGCAGTCCGGTTCGGACGGGTCGGCCGCCGACCTTGAGGCGCTGGAGAGCGAAATCTCGGATCTGCGCGCGGCCAACCGCCGCTACAACCGCGACATGGATCGCCTCATGGACGAGATGGATGAGCTTCGAGAGAAGCTCGCCACCGCCGAGGCGCGGCCGAACGACGCGGACCCAGAGCCCGCGGGCGACAAGGCGCTCGAGGACCGAGAGGCGGCCATCGCCGACCTCGAAGGGGAGCGCGATCGGCTCCAGGCCCAGGCGCGCGAGCGCGAAGAGTTGATCGGACAGCTCGAGACCGAGCTCAAGAAGCTTGAGGGTGGACTCGCCGCAGCATCGTCCACGGTCCAGGCCCCGGAACCGGCTGGCGACTCGGAGCTGGCCCAGCTCGTCGAGGAGCTCCAGCAGGAACTTGAGGCGCTCGCCGCGGAAAACGGGCGGCTCAAGGACGACCTCGACGCCCTTGGTGAAGAACACCAGCGCCTGGAATCCCAGATCCAGGAGCAGGCTACCCCAGGGCCCACAAACGGCCAGGCGCCCGGCCCCCAGGACCTGCAGACGGACCTCCAGAGTGCGTTCGCGCAGCTCGAACAAGCCAAAGAGCAGCTGTTGGCCTCACAGAAGTGGCTCACCGAGACCACCAACCACATCAGCCAGACCACCCAGCAGCTCTCCGCCGCAAGCCAGCAGCTCGCGCCGGTCAGCGACGCCGAGCTGGCGGGCGGCTCCCTGGACCAGGAGCTCAAGGATCAGGCCACAGGCACCTACGAGACGCTCAACGACGACGTCGCCAGCCTGCGCACCAACATCGATCTCATCGGCGGGTACGTCGGAGACATCCGCAAGCTCTACGACGCCGTGCAGCGCGCAGACCTTCAGGCTCTGCAGACGCTGGACCGGGTCCGCATTGAGAAGGCGTTGCGCGAGCTGGAGCCCGAGGTGACCTTTGCGTCGCTCACCAAGGCCGTCGGCGACTGCACCACCGGCGCCGATTCCATGCGCGAGGAGCTGCGCACATTCCGCGAGAAGCTGTCCCTCAATTGATTGCAGCCGGCCTCGTCCCGGCCCCCAGGTAGATGCTCATGGAGAAATCGATTACGTCCGGTCAGGAGATCAAGGACCTCATCCGGGCCAAATACCGCCTCATCTACTGCGTCTCCAGCGAGGAGTCCCGCGTCGAGAAGGAGCTGATCAAGATCGCCAAAGATCGGCGGCGCAACCTCATCTCCTGGAGCTGTACAGAGGGCTTCAAGGACCTGCACCGCGAGCAGGCCGCCACGTCGGAGAACGCCAAGGGGTCGCTGCCACCGGACACCATCGACCCCATCAAGGCGCTGGATCAGCTCAGCAAGTACGAAGACCACGCGATCTTCCTGCTCAAGGACTACCACCCGTTCTTGGACACCCGGAACTTCAGCATCGTGCGCAAGCTCCGGGACATCAACGAGCAGTTCAAGCTCAAGTACCAGCGCTCGATCATCTTCCTGTCGCCCGTCTACAAGGTGGCGCCCGAGCTTGAGTCGTCCATGGCCATCGTGGACTACGACCTGCCGGACCGCGAAGAGATCGGCAAGATCGTCAACAAGATCCTGCGAAGCGTGCCGCCGGAGCTCCCGCTGCGCGTCCGCACCGATCCCGAGTACAAAGACCGCGTGATCGAGGCGGCGCTCGGGCTCATCGCCGAAGAGGCCGAGGACGTCTACTCGAAGTCTCTTGTGCGCACCCGCTGCTTCGACATCGAGACGATTCTCTCCGAGAAGAAGCACATCATCCGCAAGTCCGGCATCCTCGAGTTCTACGAGTCGCGGTCGAACTTCAACGACATCGGCGGGCTCGACATCATGAAGGCGTGGCTCAACAAGCGCGAGGTCGCGTTCACGCAACGCGCGCGCGACTTTGGACTGCCATTGCCCAAGGGCATCCTGCTCATCGGCATCCCCGGCTGTGGAAAGTCGCTCACAGCGAAGGCCGTCGGTGCCATGTGGCAGATGCCGCTGCTGCGACTGGACGTCGGAAAGGTCTTCTCGAGTCTCGTCGGCTCGTCCGAAGAGAACATCCGCAAGGCCATTTCCACCGCCGAAGCCATCGCGCCATCCATCCTCTGGCTCGACGAGCTGGAGAAGGGGTTTGCGGGTAGCGGAGGAAGCGGGCAGAGCGACTCGGGCACCACCGCGCGCGTGTTTGGCTCATTCATCACGTGGCTCCAGGAGAAGAGCTCGCCGGTGTTCGTCATCGCCACCGCCAATGACGTGAGCGCCTTGCCCCCGGAGCTGCTGCGCAAGGGACGTTTTGACGAGATCTTCTTCGTGGACCTGCCCACAGAGGAGGAGCGCGGCAAGATCCTGAAGATCCACCTTCAAGGCAAGGGCCGCGACCCGTCCAAGTTCAACGTCGAGCAATTCGTCAAAGCCACGCAGGGATTCTCGGGCTCGGAGATCGAGCAGGCCATCATCAGCGGTCTGTTTGACGCCTTTGAGATAGGCGACGGGCGCGACATTGACGACGAGCTCCTGCTCGCAGCCGCCAGCGAGATCATCCCCCTGAGCTACACCGCCAAGGAGAAGATCGACTACCTCCGGGAATGGGCGCGGGCCCGCGCGCGTAGAGCGTCGACCACCTCGGCGGAGAGCGACGAAAACCAGGTCCGGATGCTGGAGATCTAGAGAGCATGTCCCACTTCACAACCGTGCAGACAAAGATCCGAGACATGGTGTGCCTCCGGGAGGCGCTCAAGGATCTGAACCTCGACTATACCGAGGCGGAGGAGGGTGTAGAGGTCAAGGGCTACCACGGCCAGACCCTCAAGGCGAACATCGCCATCCACGCCTCCAAATCCTACGATGTGGGCGTCCAGGTGACGCAGCAAGGCATTGAGCTGGTGGCCGATTGGTGGGGGGTCGAGACCACCAGGGGGCTGACGGAGACCGAATTCGTCAACCAGCTCAGCCAGCGCTACGCCTACCACAAGATCATCAAAGAGGTGAAAGCTCGCGGCTTCGCGCTCGAAGAAGAGAACGAAGAGCAGGACACCATCCAGCTGACGGTGCGCAAATGGCTCTGAAGCGCGAGATGAAGATCACGATCAACAAGGACGGCACGTTCAACATCGAGGTGAACGGCGTCGGCGGACCTGAGTGCCTGGACTTTACGGAGTTCCTCGAACAGGAGCTCGGTGATGTGGTGGAGCGCGAGCGAACCACGGAATACTACCAGGAGACCGAGCAGGTCGACCACATCCACGTCGGTGGCAGCGACGACGACTGACCCTCTGGCGGTGCGACGTCGCGCGCGCGCCGTCCTGGCAGAGGCCATCATCCGGCAAAACGCGCCGCGGAGGGCAACGTGACCCAGGTTCTCATCATTGGCGCCGGCCCGGTCGGGCTGTTTCTCGGGGCGGAGCTCGCCAGGCACGGAATCATCGCTCGGGTGGTGGACCAGCGAAGCGGCCCGTCGACGCGGAGCAAGGCGCTGGGCGTCCAGCCGCGCACCCTGGAGATGTTCGCCGATTGCGGCATCCTGGACGAGGCCGACAAGCGCGGACGGCGCATGTACGGACTGCGCATGTATGCCGCGGGCGAGGAGCTCCTGCACGTGAACCTCGAGGACCTCGACACGGCGTATCCGCACGCCCTCATCCTCCCGCAGTACGACACGGAAGCCATCCTCGAGGAGCTGTGCGCGGAGCGCGGCGTCATCGTTGAGCGCGACGTCGTCTGCACCGGCCTGACCCAGAGCGTGGACCACGTGGAGGTCGCCCTGGGCCGCGCGTTGACCCACGGCCGCGAAGAGGCCAGCGTCGAGCGTGTGCGCGTCCAGTGGGTCATCGGCTGCGACGGCGCGCACAGCACCGTACGAGAAGCGCTCGGCATCTCGTACGAGGGCGAGAACATCGGTTCGCACATCGCGTTGGCCGACATCTCTGCCGACGTCGACCTGGTCGACGATGAGATGCATCTGTTCTTCAGTGCGGAGGGATTCACGATCTTTATCCCCCTGCCGGAGACGGGTTTCTGGCGGGTCGTGTTCAGCCTGCCAACAGGGACCAAGGTGACCCACTCGCACGAGTGGTTTCAGGACTTGTGTACGAAGCGGCTGCACCTCCCCATCAACATTGGAATCCCCACGTGGATGGCGGACTTCATGGTGCGACAGCGCAAGGCGGACCGCTATCGAGAGGGGCGCGTGTTCCTGGCCGGAGACGCGGCGCACTGCCATTCCCCGCTGGGCGGGCGAGGCATGAACACGGGGCTCCAGGACGCGTACAACCTGGCCTGGAAGCTCGCCCTGGTCCTGCAAGGAGTGGGTCACACGCGCCTGTTGGATTCGTACGACGCCGAGCGCGGCCCGGTGGCGAAGGACCTGCTCGACGAGACGGGATTCACCACCAAAGCTGCCACCCTGACCGCGCGGGTGCCCCAATCCATCCGCAACCTGGTCTTGTCGGCGATGTCGGAGTTCGAGTCGGTGCGCGCGAAGGTCGCGGGCAACACCAGCCAGCTGGAGATCCACTACCGCAAGAGTCCCATCGTCGCCGAGAACGGCTCGTCACTGCTGGGCTCTGTGCTCACCGCAAACCCCCTTGACGAGATCCCCAGCGTCGCCGATTGGACGGAGTTCTCGCAGGCGCCGCGGGCGGGTGACCGCGCGCCGGACGAGAAGGTCGGCCCGAGCACCTTGCACGAGCTGCTTCGGGGCCCACACCACACGCTGCTGCTCTTTGACGGAGCCGCACCCACACCCGCGGGCTACGCCAATATGCACGCCATCGCCAACGCGGTGCGCGAGCGCTATGGCCGCTACTTCCAGGCGCACATCGTGGTCCCGCACACCGAACGGCCCAACGAGATCCCAGCCAACGAGTCCGTGGTGCTGGACACGCACAAGACGCTCCACGCGCGCTACGGCGCCGGCGCCGAGTGTCTGTATGTCTTCCGCCCGGACGGCCACATCGGCTACCGCTCCCAGCCCGCCGACAGCGCCAAGCTCATGAAGTGGCTCGCCCGCATCTTCCTGTAAGTGCATGGCGCGCAAGGCACTCATCGACCGGCGGCTGGAGCCCCACGACCGCAACCAACTCGAGTTCAACCTCACCTATCTCATCAAACCGGGCCGCGCCCAGCAGCGGTACACGGTGGAGATGTTCATGTTCGTGCCGCGCACGCTCGGCATCGACCGCGAGACGTACGGACCCGACGAGTTCTTCGCCGACGTAACCGCATTTCTGCGGCTCAAGACGCCCATCGTCCCTCTCAAGCTCCTGCGCAAGACCGGCAAGAAGGCCGACGCCCGGCAGCGCGCGCTTCAACAGATGCTCGCCGCGCCGGAGGCCGACGAAGAGGCCATCTGCAAGCAGCTCAAGCTGTTGGCGTGCATTTTCCGCTCCGCTGGCCGGACGCGCCTGCGGCTGCTGCTGGGTTGGCTCGACAGCGGAACCGAAGGGGTCGGGGACGCCTTCGGCGCGTACGCGCAGAACATGGTCAAGGCCCGTCAGGCGCTGTTGGGCCTGGCGGACTCTTGCCCGCGGGACCAGATGTCCCTGCGGGTGCGTCAGTGTTGGGATCTGGTGGACGAGTACACGGCCCTCATCGGCGAGGACTATTGCACCACCGCAGTGCGCGCGCTCGAGGATGCGGCAGACCAGAGCGATGCAGCGCGCACGGCGCGCGACGCTCTGGCCGAAGTGGCGGTCAGTCAGTACCAGCACCGCCGCGGGCGCGGCTATCCGTCCCGCATTGAAATCGGGTGCGACAACGAGGAGTTTCCTCGCCGCCGACGCGTCCTGAAACACAGCGTGCGGACCGTCCTCTACCTCGATGTCCGACCCGATGAGGGCCAGTCGCGCCTCACGGCCGACATCATCGGCATGATCGCCGCCGCCATCGCGATGTTGTTCGCCGTGGTGGTCGCGCTCTGGGCCCAACTCGAGCTCGCCAACACCTGGCCCTTCGTCGTGGCCATGGTCGTCAGCTATATGATCAAGGACCGCCTCAAGGAGTGGGGACGCCTGTACCTGGGGCGGCGCGCGCGCCACTGGATTCCCGACCGTGTCAGCCGCATTCGGGACTCCCAGGGCCGGGTCATGGGGACATGCTCCGAATTCGTGCGCGTCGTGGACCCGGACCATGCCGACGTGGGCGCCGTGGCGCTGCGCCACGCCGAGCACCCGGACGAGGTCAGCGAGGACGGTCGGCCAGAGGTCGTCGTCCACTACAGCAAGACCATGCGGATCGACCCGCAGGTGCTCACTGACCAGATGGACGGGGCCGAAGGGCTCAACGACATCCTCCGGCTCAATCTCCGGCGTCTCCGAGAGCGCATGGATTCGCCCTACGACACCCATCACATCGTGCGTCCCGACACGATGCAGGTCGAGGAGGTGCCGTGTGCGCGCACGTACCACGTCAACATCGTGCTGCGGCTGACGGTCGACAACGGCAAGGACGACGACGTGCAGATGGAGCACGTGCGCGTCGTGATGGACCAGTCCGGGATCAAGCGCGTGGACTTTGGAGAGGGCGGACAGGCGCCTCGCCGGTATGGCCTGCCGTCCGGACACGCAGTGTAACGGCAGGGCGGCCACCAACGGGACATGCAAGCTTGCATGTAAATGCTCCGACCTCTACGGTCTGGGCGCTGGTTTGGTGCCCCAGGCGGCCGTCGGTCGCCCACTTCGGCACACGACATGAAATGGATACTCACGGCCCTGCTCGCCCTCTGCCTGGCAGCCTGCGCCGATACCCAACCGGGGGCGCTCGGGTCGAACAACGGCGCGAACAACGCCGGTGACGGACAGATTGGCGGCGACAACCCTGGAGGTGGAAACCCTGGCGGTGGAAACCCTGGCGGTGGAAACAACCCCGACGGTGGCGAGCCGCAGCCGCGCGAGCCGTATTGCGACGACGCAGACCCCGAGACCTGCGACGACGACATCGACAACGACTGCGACGGGCTCGTGGACGAGGGTTGCACCTGCACCCAACCCGAGAAGTCGTGCTACAGCGGCGACCCGGCCGACCTCGACGTCCGCAACACCGCGTGCCGCGCGGGAACCCAGACCTGCGTGCAGGAGTTCTACACGGAGTGCATGGGCGAGATTCTCCCGTCGGAGGAGATCTGCGACGGCATCGACAACGACTGCAATGGGGTTGTGGACAACATCCCCGGCTGCGAGAACGACCCGCCGGTAGCCATCTGTCCGGAGGATCAATCCGGCCCGCCCCTGGCCAACTACGCCTTCCTCGGTGGGTACGAAGACCCCGACGGCGACGCCATGGCCCGCGCCGCATGGCGCATCGCGGACAAGCCCGCCGGGTCCACCGCGGAGGCGACTCCATCCGACGGCCTGTTCGCTGGCATCTTCGCTGACCTCCACGGCATCTACGTGCTCGAGCTCGAGGTGGAGGACGCGCGCGGCGCCATTGGGCGCTGCACGACCCGCGTGGAGACGCTGACGGAGGACGACCTGCGCATCGAGTTGACCTGGAATGTGGGCGCGCCCGCCGACAAGTCCGATGTGGACATGCACCTGCTGCGCGCTCCCGGGCAGCGGTGGTTCGAAGAGGGGTCCTCCGGCGCGGACTGCTTCTACCGCAACTGCCGGACCTGCGAGGATTTCCAGGACGAGCAGGGCTGCCGCGACCAGATCGCGTTCTTCAACGACACGGGTCTCGTGCCGCCCGGACGCGTCACCTGGTTCCCGCCCTTTGCCGACGCCGACGACCCGCGCCTGGACCTCGACGACGTGGAAGGCTACGGACCGGAGAACATCAACATCCGCGCTCCCAAGGACGGGACCTACCGGCTGGGCATCCACTACTACGCAGCAGACGGCAGCGGCAACGCGGTCGCCAATGTGAAGATCTTCTGCGGCGGAGATCTCGCGCAGGAGTTTGAACCCACGGCGCTCATGGACATGGGCGGCGACGACGGCGGACCGCAGACCGAGTTCTGGGAGGTCGCGGACATCGTCTGGGCAAACGGGACGTGCACAGTGACGCCGCTCGGCGCCCGCAACTGCCGTCAGATCTGCACCCGCGGTGTGGCCGAGGTTGGTGGTTGCCCCGCCGGCCAACAACGGGGCCAGCCCTGCCGCTGATCCGAGGGCGGCATCTCGTCCGGTCGGTCACCGCGTCAGCGCGAGAATGAACATCTCACCGAGGGAGCGAACCTGCGCATCGTCATCAGCGGCCTTGCCGAGCTCCTCCAGGAACTGCCGGAACCGCGGGTCCAGTTCCGGGTGGCGCGCGACGCGATGCAGGAGCGATTCAACCCGCTCACCATCGACCTGCCCCCGCACAGCGCCCGCGGCCGTATCCACCACCGACCAGCTCAGGGTCTCCGGGCTGTCAGGCCCAGCCTGGGCGCGCAGAATGCCGACGTAGACCCGCGACAGAGGCGCCATGAGGGACGCACCGTCGTCGATGTTGGGCAGGATCTGGAGCGCGATGCGCAGCGCCTCGTACTCAGTCTTGATGGGAAGGCGACCCGTGAGTTGAGGCAGCACTACGGCCATCGTTCTGGCCCAGACATCCAGCTTTCCGGCCGCCTCCATATGCGGCAGTCCGCCCAACATCAGCTCCACCATCGCGAACGACGCGCCGCCCTCCAGCGGCAGCACGTCGAGGCCCAATTCGATCCACGGCATCACCTTGGTGGAGTCCACCTTGCCGATGAGGTTGGCCTCAGACCTGACGAGGTCCGCGGCCTCCGCGGGGAGCCCCGCGGCCAGCAGCCGCTCCGCGACAGCACGCCCCGCGACCACCGCGGGCACCAGACCATTCTCCGTGGCCACAACCAAGGACAGCCGATCCACCGTCGCCGAGCCCACCGCGTCCCTTGGACGCACGAGCTTCCTGGCCGCCGCTGACGCCGCCGCCTTGTCACCCCGAACCTGGTGACGCCGCACCACATACACCGGACCCGACCATTTGGGCACCGGGGCACCGGCCACGGCGGCGAGCAGGGTCGCATCGTCCGCCTGCGACCACCAGGCGGCCACGACGGGCCCCAGGGCATCGAGTCCCAGGCCGGCCAGCTGCGCGGGTACCTCCTTGTCCGCCTGCACCGTCTCCGGGGTCACGCCGCGCTGCAGCGCCAGAGCCGCGGCGAACTCATCCAGGAACCATGCTGCGGCGAGATGCCCGCGCCCGCGGGCGTATTGCGCGATCCACATCGTGAGGGCCAGAGGGATCTTCTCCGTGCGCGCTTCCGGCAATCCCCCCAGCACCGGGGCGTCCACCGTACCGGGCTGGCCAAAGAAGATGAGCTTCGCGGCGCGGGTCGCCCCGTGCAGCGCGGCGGCGGCCGTCTTGTCGTCGCCGGCGCGCAGCGCGTACGCCGCGCGCATCAGGTACGCGTTGAACAGGAGGTCCATCCGAGGCGCTGGCAGCGGCACGACGACGCACTCAAACGTGTCCCCCTCAGCCACGGAGCTCTTGAGCCCCGCGCCCACCTGGAACGTCCCGTCGCTGGCGCTCGGAAGGAACATCTGGCCCACACGCTGGCTGACGTCCGCGTTCAGCGTGAAGTGGCGCCGGTTGCTCGCCGCCGAGCAGCGCACCAACCCGTCGCCGGGGTAGCCCTGGTCCTCCATGAAACCCAGGTAGCGGACAAGCGCAGCGTCCGCTTCCGCGTGACGCCCCGCCCTCTCGTGGTTGAGCGCCCGGTACAGGAGCAACGACTGGCCCGGGTGCACGACATCGCAGGCGAGCGCCTCGTCCGCCACGCCCAGCAGAGTCGCGGCGACGTTGTCGGCACCTGCGCGGTCCCCGGCCCGCTCCAGCGCGCTGGCCTCGAGCAGCCGGGGCAGCCACGTGGCCTCGTCGCCGCCGTGGTCCAGCGCTGCCGACGCCGCGCTGTCGAAGGTCTTGCGCGCCAGGGCCGGGTCTCCGCCCTCGCGCAGCAGCAATGAGCCCGCGATCCCGTCCCCCAGGGTGCGGTACCTCGATGGCCAGGCCGAGGAGCGCGACGCCAGCGCCGCGCCGAGGCCGCCCAGCGCCTCTCCGCCGCGCAAGTTGACCACGCCCACCTCGGTGACGGCCTCCATCGCGTCGATGACGACGGCCATGAGTCCCAACTCCGCCGGCCCAGCGTTGCGAATCTCGGCCGGGAGCGTCCCCAGCGCGGCCTCGAGCGCCGCCTGAATCTCGGGGGCCGCTGCGGCAAACGCCGCCTCGCCCTCCCCAGACTGCGAAATCCATCCGAAGACAGCGCGGTGCAGCGCGGGCAGCGTTCGTAGCATTTCCCAGGCGGTGCCCTGGAGAGAGAAGTCCTCGATGGCCCGCTCGCCCACGGCAGTCAGAGCGGCGCCCGCGCCCGCCATGGACTGCTCCAGTCGCGTGGAGTCAGGGCTGGCGACGAACGCGGCCAGGTCCCACGCAACCGCGCGGGCGAGCCCAAGACCGACTGCCCAGCCGCCCTTCTCCCCGGCGCCTGGAGGGGCCGCCTTCTCCACCGCGTCGTAGATTCCGGCCACGTTGGGCTTCTCACCGGCAAAACCAGCCCCCGCCGTGATGAGCGCACCGGCGACCCGCACCGCAGGCTCAGCGTGCTCGCCTTGATCGACGCGATGACCGGGCCCATCGCGTTGGGCATCGG
>CALBXO010000711.1 GCA_937890335.1 uncultured Pseudomonadota bacterium
GCCGACAGGCACGTTCGCTAGCCTGTCGCTGGGCACGGGTCACACCTGTGGCCTGCGCGAAGATGGCAACGTGGACTGCTGGGGAGTTACACAAGGTCCGGCGTTGACCGCCCCAGCGGGAGGATTCAGACGCATCTCTGCTGGCGGCGACTCAAACTGTGGCATCCGAGTGGACGGCTCTATTGAATGTTGGGGAAAGAAGCTGAATGGCCTTTGGTCCGAATTGCCGAAGAATGAAGTTCCGGGATGCCAGGAGTGGACAACTCTCGTCGGGGAAGCGCGTGGACGCTGGCGGACTGGGTCCCGAGAAGGCTGTGAATCCGAACGGCTGAAATGGCTGAATGCTGGTGCCGGGCAAGCAACTCCATGTCGTTGTAGTGATCAACCGGGCGAATGAACCACGGGTGGTCTTCGCAGTCAGGCCGCAGGTCAAACGTCATGTCGGAACTTGTCCCCGTTTTTGTCCCCGTTTCGGGGCGGGCGGGGGGCGTTTCGGGGCGATTCACAGGGTGAGCGCCGGGCGACGTGTTGGCTAAGTGCCCGGAATCACGGCGTCAAGCCGTGTCCCCGTCCGGTAGTTAGACGTTGAACAGGAAGTGGACGATGTCGCCGTCCTTCATGACGTATTCCTTGCCTTCCGAACGCAGTTTGCCGGCTGCGCGGATGGCCGCCTCGGTCTTGTACGTGCGCAGGTCGTCCAGGGTGTAGATGTTGGCCCGGATGAAGCCCTTCTCAAAGTCGGTGTGGATGACGCCGGCGGCCTTGGGTGCTGTGTCGCCCTTCTTGATGGTCCAGGCGCGGACCTCCTTCTCGCCCGCCGTGAAGTAGCTGTGGAGGCCGAGAAGCTCGTAGCAGGCGCGGATCAGCGTGTTCAGCGCCGGCTCGACGAGGTTGTAGGCCTCGAGCATCTCGGCCAGGTCATCGCCTTCGACACCGACGAGCTCCTCCTCGATCTTGGCGCAGACCACCACGACGCCGGCGCCCTCCGCCGCCGCCTTCTGGCGCACGCGCTCCACGTACTCGTTCCCCTCCGCGACCTCTTCCTCGCCGACGTTGCAGGCGTAGAGGACCGGCTTGACGCTCAGCAGGTGCATGTCGCGCAGCCAGCGGGCCTCGTCGTCGTTGGAAGGGGTCACGACGCGGGCGGGCTTGCCATCCGCCAGCGCGGCGCAGATCTTGTCCACGAACGCCAGCTCGGTCCTGGCCTCGGCCTTGCCGGTCTTTGCGGCGCTATGGGCCTTTTTTTGCCGCCTCTCCGCCGTGTCCATGTCCGCGAAGATGAGCTCGAGTTCGATGACCTCGATGTCGCGCAGCGGGTCCACGGACCCGTCCACATGGACGACGTTCATGTCGTCAAAACAGCGCACCATCATGAGGATGGCGTCCGTCTCCCGGATGTTCGCCAGGAATTTGTTTCCCAGCCCCTCGCCGCGCGACGCGCCTTTGACCAGCCCGGCGATGTCCACAATGTCCACGATGGCCGGGATCACCTTCTGCGGCGGGATGTACACCGTAATCTCGTTCAGACGAGCGTCCGGTACCGTGACCACGCCCACATTGGGGTCGATCGTGCAGAACGGGTAGTTGGCGCTCTCCGCCGAGGACGACGCAGTGAGAGCGTTGAAGAGAGTGGATTTGCCCACGTTGGGCAGGCCTACGATGCCGACACTGAGAGACATGGCGCACTGGGGGTTCGGGTCCGTGCCGGCCGGCGCTCGTTTTTTTTGGCGCCGGACCGTGCGCGAACCAGATAGCACAAGGCGCGGGCCGCGTCGACGTTGGGCACGCCAGCGGGCCGTACCGGGCCTGCGCGCTATTCCATGCCGACAATCCGGGTCTTGGAGCTCGCGCTGACCTCGGCGCGCAATTGCCAGGTTGTGGCCCCGCTCGCGGGCAGTTTCACCCGCCAGAGGCCCACCCCCTTGGGCAGCGTTCCGCCCGATTCCATTCCTTCCGATTCAATCTGCACTCTCAGCTGACCACTGCGAGCCACGGGGAGCGCCTCCCGGACCTCGACCTCGACGGGGCGGGGCAGGGCGCTGCGCAGCTTGAACTCCCACAGCGCCATCACGGTCTTGCGCCCTCGGTCCTCCCTCCGCTGCGCACCGACCCGCCGCCGATCGATGTGGAGCGCCGGGTCGACCCCATACGGGAGCGTGATCTCGTCCCCGGCGCGCACAACGGGCAGCGTGGCCGTCCCGACATAGTCGTTCCCATTGAAAAGCGACGCCTCGCCCGGCAGCCAAGCCTCCTGTTCCGGGTTGGCAAGCGTCAAACTCAGGTAGACCGCCGAGGCACGGGCTGGCACCGCGCGGAACTGGGCCCGCGGCGCGGCCAGTGCCACCGTGTGGATCAAGACCCGCTTGCCCTTCTTGCCGGACGCCACCGAAAACCGCTCCCTGGGCCGGAAGGTCCGCCGGTCAATCTCCGACAATCTCGATCCCCCACCCGCGATCTCGCGTAGTGCATGCGCCTCGCCGGCGACGATGTCCGTGGCCTTGACGGCGTCTACGTATTGCGCGGCCGGGTAGGGTGGGCTCAGGCCAAAAACAGGGCGCGCGGTGCTGATGGTGAGCTCGACGCCGTCCCAGGTCTCCGGGGTCTCCTGGACCACCCAGGCGTAGGTGTCCAGCGCCAGCGTGCCCGCCGCCGGGTCGTAGCGTGCCACGTGCCGCGGCACCCATGTCGGACCCGTGACCAGGTAGCGCATGGTGAGGGTCAGGCTGACGCGCTTTGCGGTGCTGACCTCGACCACTACGTGCTTGACCGGTCTTTCGAGGCTCGCGAGCAGCTCCGCGTAGGCCTTGTCGAGCGCTGCGAGCTGCGGCCCCAGGACCGCCTGCTGTTCACCGATCTGGGTCAGCTCCCGGCCGGTCTTCGTCAGCTCATCCTCGGCGTAGTCCAGCCGCCCGCGCAAGGTGGCGACGGGCTCGCCCGCTTGTGCACCCACGCTCTCCACCAGCAGGTCGCGCCGCGCGTCGAGGACATCCTTGCGGTCCGAGAGAGTGGAGAGTTCTTCGCGGACCCGCCGCAGCTCGTTCTCCAGCTCCACGAGGCTCTCGGGCCGCGACTCCACCAGCGTCCCCGACTCCAGGAAGGTGGAGCCAGCCGCCGCAGCGTCGCCAAACCCGGACAGCGTCAGAGTGGACGCCTGCAGATTGGCGGGCAGCGCAGGAAAGACGAGCCTGTGATCGCCGCCGTCCAATGTCACCCGGGCTGTCCGCTCCAGCCGCGCGCCTCCGTCAAAGACATGCACGCGATCGACGCGACTCTCCACCACCTCGCCATCCGGAAGATCGCGCAGTAGCGGCGCTGACGGATGGGCGCGGTAGGGGAAGGCAGACTTGCCCCATCGGTTTGATTTCTTGCCGCTACCCGCCGTTGCCAGCGACGGAAACAGGAGAAACAAGACGCAGGTCAACAGCGTCGCGCGTTGGATTGTCACGTAGGGGATCCTCTTCGCTCCCAGGCCCGCAACACCAAACGGTGCAGGTTTGGGAACGATCTGAATTTTGGGTCCCGCCGTTGGGTGTGCGTCCGGCCTGTCCCGGCAGCGCGGGATGCCGAAGGTCAGTCCGCGCACCGGGCGAAGTGAAGGATCTCGCCGCCAAAGGGCGCGGCCAGGTAGTCCGACGGCAGCGGCTTGTACCGGCATGACTCATAGCCGAGTGCGTGCATGCTGGAGGTGAAGCGGCCGCGCTCTTCGCGGCCTCCGTCCACGATGATCACCTCACACGTCGGGTGCGCATGGCGGTCGATGAACGCCGAGAGGGCAGCGACGTGGGCCCGCTCGTACAAGACGTCGCTGCCGATGATGAGGTCAAACTGCCCCATGCCGCAGTCCTCGTCGTCCCACGCTGTGCATACGAACGGGATCTCGCTGCCGCCATTGAGCGCAACATTGGCGGCGAGGAAATCGCCCGCGGCGGGATGGTAGTCTGTGGCTGTAACGTCCACGTGGCGGTGGTTGAGCACCAAGCTCGACAGGCCAAGGCCGCACCCCACCTCCAGCACACGGCGACCCTTGATGTCGTAGGAGTGGAGAAGATGCGCCAGCACCTGGCCCGCGTCCCACAACACGCCGAAGATCGCCCAATTGGCGGAGCCGATACCCAGCTCCACGGACTCGCCCTCTTTGTCGCCGAACTCGTTGGTGTCGCGCAGCGATCGCACGT
>CALBXO010000712.1 GCA_937890335.1 uncultured Pseudomonadota bacterium
TGACCCACCATCCGACCGTGCTCTGACCCTCGACCACACTGATCAGCGGCAGCGTACCGCCCGCCATCACCGGAGTGGGCAGAAGGAGCAAGGCAACGATCAACCAGGGACAAGCGCGCATCTCACTCCAAGGATGTTCAAAGAGTCGGACCCATGCCGGCGGCGCAGGTGCTCTGGACAATCAGCGCGCGCGACCACGTCTCACGTTCTATGCGCGTCGGCGCACGCCCGCAAAAGTGGCCGCGGACAACGGATCGGCGCAAGTTGCTCGGCTCAGAAGCCGTCGGAACCCAGGTTGAACTTACCACCAGCGCGCTTCTTGAGAGCGCCCTCTTTGTATCCGCTCAATTTGGCGAGCTCGTCGGCACCCAGGCTGGTCCCCTCGCTGCCCGCCCCTCGGTAGGAGCGGCCGGGAACCTTGTCCTGCCGCAGGTCGCGGGCCGGGATGTCGTCCAACGAGACCACCTCCTCTTCGACCCACGTGAGCTTCTCGTAGGGGTAGGTCTCGCTCTTCTCGATCTGGGCCAACCACCACTTGCCGGCCAGCACCTGGGTGGGACCGTCTTTGCAAAGGAGCACGTGGGGTACGCCGGCGCCGTCGCTCTTGTCGGCGGCGATGCGCGCGTCGGCGCCGAGCACGGGCCCGGCGACACCTGTGGCCAGGTACGAGACAGCTCCCGCCTTGGCGGTCGTATCGATCGCCAGCCCATGCCAATGGATGCGGTAGGTCGGACCCGCAACGAGCTGAATCCGCCCTGTGGTCTGACCCGGTCGGCCCCGGTTGGTCGCCACCAGATGCTCTTTGCCATCGGCGTCCACCGCGTACGCGCGAAGTTCAGCGTCCCAGCTCTGGCAGCCGTCACGGGGCTGATCTTCGGCCGCCCAGCTGGTCACGGCGATCCACCCGGTGGGCACCTCCGTGACCGCGCCCTTCTTGACCGTGAATTTGCGCAGGTTGTGACGGGTCCGCGCCGTCCCGACCTCGACGAGGTACTCCCCGGCGGGAACGTCGATCCGCTCGCCTGCGGCGAAGGAACCATTTCCATGTCCGGAATGAACGATGGTCCCGTCAGCTTGATAGACGTAGACCTCGGACGCGGTGGCCGCACCCATCTGCTTGAGTTCATCCGCGTCGTAGTACCTGTGGACGTAGAGCGCGCCATCCTTGCCCTTGGCGGCGGCAGGCCCGACCAACATGCCGAGACCCATCACGACGACGACGAGGCCCAGAAGTGCGCAACGTGCACCTTTCCAGCAATCCATACTCACAGCTCCAGCTCGAACCAATGGGGACAATGCCCAATGCATACCGTCAGCGACGGGCTTTGTCAATCCGGCTCACCCGAGCTAGACTCCCCGCCGCTTCTGCACAATGGCGATGACGCATCCAATGTCCCCCTCCTTGATGAACGCACGCAGGCTTCTGTGCCTGCTCTTGTTGACGCTGGCAGTGGCCGCAGCGGCCTGTCAGCCCCAACAACGCGAGGAGACCGTCCTGTTCCAGGAGGCGGAAGCTTTGTACCGCGGGGGCGACTATGACGGCGCCGCGCGACGGTACCAGGCTTTCCTGGTGGCCTATCCGCGATCGCCGTTCTCCAAGACGGCCAAGCTTCGGCTGCGCACGATCGACCGCGAGGTGGAGTCCGTGATGGGTGTGCGCGGTGGCAACCGGCCCATCTACATCAAACCCGAGGATCAGAAGCCTCGGCCCGACGTGGGCGCACCGCAGTGAGCCCGTTGCGCCTGCTCCTGGCCGCCCAATGGGCCGGCCTGAGAAACCGGTTTTCACGATCGGCCGGCAAGACTCTGGTCACACATCTGGGGGCCGCCCTGGCGGCGTGCACGGGCGCAGTCGGCGCGGGTTGGCTCGTGGTCGAGCCCGTGCTGGCGTCCATGCGGGCACCCGCCGAGGGCGACGTGGTCACCGCTGGGGGCCCCATCGTGGACGCCGCATTCTGGATCGGCGTGCTGGGGGCGGCGGTGTTGAGCTTCCGGGTGATGGAGAACATCTACCGGACGCAAGACACGCGAACCTTGTCCACGTGGCCCGTGCCATTGGGCGCCCAGTTCACCTACCGGTTCCTGCGCAGCGGCGCAGAGGTGGCGGTCCTCTTTGCCCTCTCCGCCCTCTTCCTGACTCCGCTGGCCCTCCAGACAGGGGACCCGCGAGCGCTCGCCGGCATGGGGCTTGTGGGCGGCGGACTCTTTCTGGGACTGACGGTCGGCTTTGTGGTCCAGCTCCGGGCTGGCGTGGCCAGCTTTGTGAGGAAGGGCCGGACGGCGCTCGACTCCGGGATTGGTCGCATGGACGCGGGCGGGGGCACCGCCGCCGCGTTCTATATGTCGCCCGGCGCCGCGCTGGTTGCGACGCTGGTGGGGCTGCTCCTGTTGAAGCTCGCGGTCGTGGATGAGTTCTTCGCGCGGGGCGCGACAAAGCTGTTCTGGATCGGGATCGCGGTCCCGGCCGCCGTGAGCGCGGTCTCCGTGTTCCTGGCCCGGCGCGACTTCATCCGGCACTACCCGGTGCTGCTCGCGCGGTTCTTTGAGGCGGACCTGGTCCAGTTTGACAGTGGCTACGACTACCACCTCTCCGTCACCGCCGGCCGCCGCGGAGTATTCGAGCGGCTCGTTCCCGCGTCACTGCTGCCGCTGGTCCGCAAGGACGCCCTGCAATTGGGCCGCCGTCACCCGCTGCACAAGCTGGCCGTGGGCGCCCTGTGGATCGCCGTCGCGATCGCCATCTGGGGAGACCGCGCCGCACCGCTGACCCTCGCGCTGCTCCCGGTTTGTTTTGTCAGTGTCGTGTCCGCGCCGTGGGCGCGTCTGTACGGCCATGAGCTCGAGCCCGGCATGGCCGCAACTCTGCCCATCCTCGCCGGGCGCGCCCACGCGGCCAAACTGCTCGTCGGCCTCCGCGATGCATTCGTCGCCGGCGCACCCTGCGCAATTCTCCTCGTCGCGCTGGGCCCGGCACCGCAGTCCCTCGTGGCGGGCGCCGTGGCTCTGTTGGCGGCCCCGCTGGCCGCGCTCGTCCTTACCTTCCTCGCGCGGGTGGCCGGCGCTGGCACCAGTCGTCTGGCGGGCCTCGTAGTCTGCGCGTTGCTCCTGCCTGCTTTGTGAGTTGAGATGACCGCTGCCGCCAGCCTCGAGTCCGTCGTCAAGAGATTCCATCACGTGCGCGCCGTGGACGGCATCTCGTTCCAGGTACAGCCCGGCGAGTTTGTGGGTTTCATCGGACCCAACGGCGCCGGAAAGACCACCACAATGCGCTGCCTGACTGGGCAACTCATGCCCGACGAGGGGGCCGTGCACGTGGGTGGAGTCTCTGTCACCGCGGACCCAATCGGGGCCCGCGGGCGCCTGGGCTATGTGCCGCAGGACGTGGAGCTCTACGAGTACCTCACGGGCGAAGAGCTGCTGCGATTCGTGGCGGACGTCCGCGGGGTCTCTGCGGCAGATCAGACCCGGCGCGTGGAAGAGCTCCTGGCCCTCACGGAGCTGACCTCGGCCCGAAACCGCATCATTCGGGAGTACTCGGGCGGCATGGAACGCAAGATCGCCATCGCCGCAGCCCTCATCGCCCGCCCGCCGCTCCTGCTCCTCGACGAGAGTTTTGTCGGGCTCGACCCGGAGTCCACACACGCGCTGCGCGGGCATCTGCGCGAGTATTGCGAGGACGGCGGCGCCATCATCCTGTCGAGCCACATCCTCGACATGCTGGAGCGCATTTGCACGCGCGTTCTGGTGCTGGCCGGCGGCAGGTTGGTGGGTGATCTCTCCCGCGAGGCATTGGACAGCGACCCCCGGACGCTGCTCGACATCTACCTCGAGCTCACGGCGCGTACGTCACCGACCCATGCGCCGAGCACGACGGGCACGACGTAAACGACGCAGCGGACCGCTGGCCGCACGCGCCGCACTGGAATCGCTGGACCTCCTCGCCGGCCAGCGCCATGAACCGGTCCATCTCCGCGAAGATCGTCCGCTCGTCCGCGACGGCGATGAGCAGGTTCAGGTACGCCTCTCGCACGTCGATGGACCTGGGGTAGAGCGAGACGAGATCGGAGAGGATCTCGTGGGCGTGGTCCATCTCGTCGTCGGCGTAGGCGAGCTCCGCCAACTCCAGGTCGACCCAGGGGCTGGCGACATTCCGCTCCACCAGCTTCTCCAGGTAATCCCGGTAGCGGGCGCGGCTGCGCATGGCGACCCGCAGCAGCGGCAACAGCCGCGGCGCCG
Organism: uncultured Pseudomonadota bacterium; assembly: GCA_937890335.1. Taxonomy (GTDB): domain Bacteria; phylum Myxococcota_A; class Bradymonadia; order Bradymonadales; genus CALBXO01. Next base: position 4,237 of record CALBXO010000712.1, read on the forward strand.
CGTCGGGAACCTCGTCGATGGCCCGCTCCAGCAACCGCCGCGCGCGAACACGCTTGTCGGCACCCAGGTACAGACGCGCCAGTCCCTCCGTGGCGTGGACGTTGGCGCGGTCGCCGCTGAGGGCCCGCTTGAAGTTGCTGACGGCCTGCCGCTCGTCGCCCTGTTCAATCGCGGCCACGGCCATGCGCGAGTAGATCGCGCTGACCCCGGCGCCGCCGTCGCGCGCTCGCCGCGCCAGCGTCCCACCCGCCGACAGCGCCTCCTTCCAATCGCCAGCCCGGATCGCGGCCGTACGCTGCAGCGCCAGGAGGGCGTCCTGTTTGCGCAGAGAGCGGGGAAGCTCCTTGATGAGGGCCTCCGCCTGGTCTGCCCGACCGAGCGAGAGGTAGTCGCTCGCGAGCCCCACGGCGGCCCGCGTGCGCAGCGCCTTGTCCAGATCCGGCCGCAACATCACCGCGTGGTGTACCTGCACCGAGCGCTCCGGATGACCGAGCGTCCGCAGGAGTGCCGCCATCGCCAGGTACACTTCAGGCGGGGCGTCGGTCGTTCTGGTCGCGCCGTCGAGCACATCAAAGGCGCCCGCTCGGTCTCCCCGCAACACGCGCTCCAGCGCCGTCAGCACGTCCGCGGAGCCGTAGTGCGTGCCGCGGCTGGCCGCGCGGCGCCACAGCAACCAGAGGATGCCGGCCGCAGCGACGGCGACGGCGGCAGCGGGCGGCCACCCCTGCCAGCCAAGAATCGCGTCCCAGGGCAACCCTGCCCAGATCCGCACCGCCTGCTCCCACGCCTCCCTCACCCGCTCGCCTCCGTCACCTCGGCATCCTCGATGCCGTGCAGCGCAGGATCCGGAGCGTCAAACAACGAAGCGTAGGGATCGCCTTCCACGGCACCGGTGGCCGCGGGCTGGGCGGGGGCGGGGGCGGGAAGAATCTCGGGACCGGCCTGTACCTGCGCCCGGACCGCCGGAGCGCGCGGCCGCTGCACTGGCGTTGGCCGGATACCGGCGGTGATGGTACCCACTGGGGCCAGCTCCAGATCCTCGTTGCGTGTCTGTCCCATGGACTGGGCGGTGAGCCCGTCGAACGGCAGCCGACGCAGCTGCATGACCTCACGCTCGAGCGCCTCGACCCGCTTCCGTAACCGCCGCCGCTCCAGGTACTCGGTCAAGACACCACGGGCCAATAGCACGCGTGGCACGATGAGACCGATCCCCGCCGCGACGAAAGCGACCAGCCACAGCGGCACGGGCTCCGCCAGCTCCCAGAACCCAAACTTGAGTGGAACTGGCGTGGCGTTGTCCACCCAGAACATCGCGACCGCGAGCCCAAATCCCAGCCCCAGGATCAGCCGGAATCCGTTGAAAAACCCTCTCACAGGCCGTCCACAATCTTGAAGACGCCATCGCGACCCAGGGTCGACATGAAAGCGCGGTACGCGGCCTCCAGCGCATCCCGGTCCTTGCTCTCCAAGGAGACGCGAACCTGGTAGTCGGCGTTGCCGACCTCGGGGTACGAACCCAGAGTGACCGCCGGAAACGCACCGGACACCTTCATCAACGGCGCCGCCAACACCCCCTCGCCGACGCGACAATAGACCGAACGCGCGTGGTAGCGTCCGGCACGGAACTGTTCACGGATGGCGTCGAACTGCTGCCGGAAATGCGCTGGTATGCCCGGCAGCACGAACACGTTCTGCATCCGATACACAGGCCAGAGGGCGTCGCTGGCGTAGAGCAGCGCACAGCCAAGAGGGACCTGCGCCATCTTCAGCCAGGCTTCCACCGTGACGTCGCCCGTGGGGACGTGCGCCACGATGTGCTCCCTGAGGGCGTCGTTCACGATGAGGTCCACGTCAAAGGCCTTGGCCAGGCCGGCCAGAGTCACGTCGTCGTGGGTAGGCCCCACGCCGCCGGAGGTGAAGACGAAGTCGCGACGGCCGGTTTCCAACGCGACCGTCTCGGCGATGTGGTCCACATCGTCAGTGACGACATGCAACGACATCACGCCCACACCCAGCTCCCGCAGCGCCGCGACGATATAGGGACCGTTCGCGTCCGTAACGCGCCCGCTCAGGAGCTCGTTTCCAATCAGAACGACGGACGCGGTTGTCTGCGTGGGTTCCACAAGCTGATGATCCCCCACGACCGCCGAGTGCGCAACTCCGCGCGGTCTCCCTGGGGCCGGGTCAGGGGGTGCAGTAGCCGTACGACGGCTCAGGCGGCAGCCCTTCAAACTGGATGAGACAGACCTGATCGCCGGGGCACTCAAAGCCGAAGAACGGAATGGTGCACCCCGCGCAGCGTGAGGCGAACACGGGGAAGCCCACATCCACGCAGGTCAGCTCCGGGCGACAGTCCTCATCCGTACGGCACGAACCGTCGGTGAAGTAGCAGGCGTTGGTCTCGGAGTCGCAGCCGCGACCAGGGCCACAATCCGCGTCCACGGAGCAGATCTCCACCGGCTCCACGCACCACCCGGTGTTTGGATGGCATCGCTGCCCCTGCCCGCAGTCACCGTCGGCGGTGCACTCGGCACACACATCCTCATTGCGCTGCCGCGGGTTCGGCAGACATTGCCCACCGTTTCCGCTGCAGTCGGAATCCACCGTGCACTCCGTGCAGGTGTTCGTCTGCGGATCGCACGCGCCAGCAGGGCAATCGCTGTTGTCCACGCAGTCCACGCAGCTTCCCGATTGGGGCTCGCAACGGCCCAGATCTCCGCAGTGTTCGTCAAACCGGCACTCGACGCAGGTAAAGCTCTGGACGTCGCAATAGTCGTTGCCGCAGTCGTTGTCGTCGAGGCAGGACACGCACATATTCGTGATGAGATCACAGCGCTGTCCTGGGCAATTGCCGTCGCCCACGCATTGAACGCATCGATCGCGCTGCGTGTCGCACACCCCGCCGGGGCAGTCTCCGTCGTCCGCGCAGGTGACACACTCGTGGGTCTCCGGGTCGCACACGTCGTTGCCGGGGCAGTCGCGATCGGCAAAGCATGTGCCGCATGTGCGGGTCGCCTCGTCGCAGACCAACCCCTCGGCGCAGTCCGCGTCGCGCAGGCAGTCCGCGCACGTCTGGGCCTCCATGTCGCACACGTTGCTGCTGCAGTCGCGGTTCTGAAGACAGCCGACACAGGCCGAGTGATCTTCCAGGCAGACGCCGTCCGGACAGTCCGCGGAGGACAGGCAGGCCACGCACATCGCTGTGCCGCGGTCACAGACGCCGCCGGGGCAATCTTCATTGCCGACGCAGGCGACGCACTCGCCGCGCAGCACGTCGCACCGCCCCTCCGCGCAATTGGGGTCCGTGCTGCACTCCACGCAGCGGTTGTCATCCTGGCGGCAGGTCCCGGCATCGCAGTCCGTGTTGGAGAGGCACTCCACACACGTGCCGTCCTGGCAGACGCCGCCGCCGCAGCTCTCGTTGCCCTCGCAGCCCTCACAGCGGCCGTCGTCGCCACAGGTCAGCCCGCCGGGACACTGCGCGTCCTCCAGGCAGTCCACGCAGGCCCACCCGCCCGGCACGCACAGCTGGCCCTGGGCGCAACCCAGCGCCGGCGCATCACAGCGCGCACATGTGCCAGCGAGTGTGCAGATGGGCTCGTCCCCCGCGCAGTCGGAGTGGGATGTGCACTCGGCGCACCGGCCGTTGTTTGGGTTGCACACGCCGCTGGTACAGTCCGCGTTCTCGCGACACTCCAGGCAGATCTCGCGTTGCACATCGCACGTCCAGCCCTGCGGGCAGCGGTTCTCCGCTCCGGATGTGCACTCCACGCAGCGCAGGATCTGCGGGGCGCAGAACTGCTGGGCTGAGCAGTCGTCGTCGGTCTCGCATCCGGCGCAGACGCCGGCGTCCGTACAGATCTGGTCGGCGGCGCAGTCGCCGTCCTCCACACAACCGGCACAGACGTAGCTGTCCAGGTCACAGCGACCGTCACAGTGGGCGTCATCGGCGCATTCCGCGCAAAGGCCTGGCGCTGTCACGCAGTGCAGCTCGCCGTCGCAGTCGCTGTCGGCAAAGCAGCCGACGCACACCCCGTCGTCGCGGCAGAACGGCGTCGCCTCGTCGCAGTCCTCGTCGCTGCTACACCCCTCTACGCAGGCCCCGGACATGGGGTCGCAGACCATCCCGGTGTCGCATGTGACGCCGTCACAAGGAGCGCGCTCCTCGCAAACACCCGTCTCCGTGACACAGGTCTGCCCATCGGGGCAGTCGGCGTCGCCGGTGCAGCGCTCGTCCCCGTTGTTTCCGTTGTTGCCGTTGTTGCCGTTGTTGGCGCCGCCAGAGACGCAGACGCCGGCGTCGCACCGGCCATCGCCCGGGCAATGGACGTCCTCGGTGCAGCTGCGCTCATTGGCGCAGATCTCCCGCCGCAGGTCGCAGACCTGGCTCAAAGGGCACTCCAGGTCCGTCTGGCACGACGTTGGACCGTCGTTGTTGCCGGTCGCCGGTGCCTCCGCCCCCCCGGCACAGCCGGACAGGAAGAGCAGGGATATGAGAAGTGCACGTGTCATGGCCGCGGAGTATAGCCGCACGCCGTCCCCGACGCTACTGACGCGGTTGTCAGCGCGTTGATTGCCCGGGCTGCCTACAACTCGTGCGGCATCACGTCGCGCGGTGCGCGAAAATACTGATTGGGCGAGTAATTGAGGAAGTTGCTCACCGCAGAGGTGTAGAGGTCGGCGTAGAGCTCGACCTGCGACGCGAACACGCTGTGCTCGTTGCCCGCTTTGAAGATGAGACCCCAATACGGGTTGAAGTTCGCCTCGATCTCCCGATCGAGCTCCATCAGGTCGGCGATGATCCCGCGCCGCTCGCGCTTGAGTCGCTCGGTGGACTTGCGCAGCTCCAGCGCGGCCCGCTTGAGCTCCTCGAGGCTACCGGCGTCCAGCTCCGCGTCGTCCGACGTGAGCACCCCCTGCACGCGATGGCCCATATGCGATTCGTACACCAACTCCTGCGTGGTCCGGTGCAGCTCCTCTTCCAGGGCCCGGACCTTGAGGATCTGCTCGCGGTATTTGTCCGGATCGCGCAACTCGTCGGTCATCTCCTGAATGATCATCACGGTCTTCCAGGCCGAGATCTTCTTGCTCTTGAGGATGTCGCCGTAGATGTGGTCCCCAATGTAGGCGATCCGGTTGGACGCCCAGCCGGTCCACGCCTCAAAGTCGGTCAGGTTGCCCCCCTGGTAGACCGTGCCCCGGTCCAGCGACCCGTCGGCCTGCCCCGTGATCTTGCCGTGGTCATCCAGCTCGAGAAACGGGCGCCTGCCCGTGAAGAAGATGGGCTTGGTGGCGGCGGTCACCACGATGTCAAAGTAGTTGCGCCAGGAGGGGTACTCGCGCAGCCGGCCGTCGAGCAGGTAGCTCATCACGGCGTGTGTGTACTCGTGGCCGCTGTTGGTCATCAGGAACAGTTTCTTGCCCGTCGAGCGGAACTTGTGCAGCGCCGACGCCATCCGGTCGTCGCGCCCGATGTACCGCGCTACGTCCGCCATGATCGCGTCCTTGAGCGAGCGGTCGCGGTGGGCCAGATCGATGCAGTAGCGGATGTCTTCGAAGAGCTGGTAATAGCTGACCGGAACTCCGCCGTCGCGGGCCTCGAACTTGTGGATCAGCGCGGCGTACAGGAACGCCTCCGGCAGCGCGAACAAGGTGTCGATCAAGTGGTAGCGGCCGCCGTTTTGCCGGATGGCCTCTCGCCCGTACTCGTACCTGTCGAGCTGATCGACCGCCCGCAGGCCGTGGTAGGCCTTGGTGACGCGGCGGCCCGCGTCGACCTTCAAGATGTTGCCGTGCTCCTTGTCGATGACCAGTCCGCGGATGGCAAAGTCCGGGTCCGGTTCAATGTCCAGGATGTGCTCGGGATAGCCGCGCTCGCTGACCAGCCGCTCCAGGGTCTTCGCGACGCTCAATGCGTCGAGCTCCGCCTGGTTGTACAGCGCCAATGTGTAGTCCATGTCAAAGCCGACAGCGTCGATCTCGGACAGGCTGACATCGCGGTTGGCGTAGACCTGGCGCGCCCTTTCGAGGCGAACATCATGGCCGGCGCGGGAGAGGATCTCGAGCAGGGATTGATAGTCGCGTTCAACGCGTTCCCTGACGGGTGTCATGTACCTTGGGTAAGTCCGGTTCGGGCAAAGCGCAAATTCACACCCCCATCACGGCCCTCGGGGTCGGCCCCGCCTTGACCCCGGCGGGGCGGCGATTAGAGTGCACCCTGTGAGTGGAATCCGAGTTTTTACGTTCGCCGGAGTCCCGGTCGCAGTCAGCGGCTGGTACTTGCTCCTGGTCGCCTGGACGTCCTGGTCCGCCTCGGGCAACGCGCCCGCCGGTCTGGCCGTGACCTATGGATTGCTCTGGGCCGTCATCCTGACCTTCAGCCTCATGGTCCATGAGTTTGGCCATGCGTTCGCGGCGAAGTACTACGGATTGCGCCCGCAGGTCCTCCTTCACGGGTGGGGTGGGCTGTGCTCGCACGACCGTGCCAACCGTGACCTGCACGATGTCGTCATCATCTCCGCCGGGCCCGGCGTCGAGCTCGTCCTCGGCATCGCCTGCTGGATCGGCTGGGTTGTGCTGAAGGTCGCCGCGCCGGACCTCGCCGCAAACCCTGCCGTCTCCACGGCGTTCGACTACCTCATCTTCATCAACATCTTCTGGGCTCTTGTGAACCTGGTTCCCCTCTGGCCCCTGGACGGCGGGCAGCTGTTTCGACTCCTCCTCGTCAGAATCCTCGGCGCAGCCAAGGGTGAAAAGGCTACGCACGGCGTCGGTGTCGGAATCGGCGCACTGGCTGCCCTCGCATTTGTGTCGCTCAACGCCTGGCTGGCGGCCATCATTTTTGGCATGCTCGCGTACTCCAATTTCCAGGCAATGCGGCGCGGCGGGGCCGGCGGGCCTGTGCGAAAAACAAACACCTTCGCCAAGGAGCTCCTCAAGAAGGCCGAGGCGGCCATGGAGCGCGGCGACTACCGGGAAGCGTCCCGGATGGGTCACCAGATTCGCTCGGAGGCCAACGTGCCCGACGCAATGGCCCACAAGGTGTGGGCGCTGCTGGCGGTGGCGACCACACGCATGGGTGACTTCGAGATGGCGCTGAGCTATGCCAACCGTGCGCCGCAGACTTCACCGGTCATCCGCGCGACCATTGAGTCCCTGGCTGGGACGGGCCGCGTGACCGAGGCGCGGCAGCGGCTCGAGGACGACAAGGACCAACTTGCCCCCGACGACCGGGCGGCGCTGGAGGCCCTGCTGGCCCCCTGATCTCCCAAACCCACGGCGACGTCATGGACGACAAGCTCATTTTCCTCATCGGCTCCCCGCGTTCCGGAACCACCATGCTCCAGCGCGTGCTGGGCAGTCATTCCCAGATCCACACGCACCCCGAGCCGCACCTCATGACGCCTCTGGCGCACATGGGCTACTACCAGAACGTAGACGCCGCGCCGTACGACCACATCAACGCGGCCAAGGCGATGCGCGAGTTCGTCGAAGAGCTGCCGGGCAAGGAAGAGGACTACCTGCGGGCGTTGCGCGGGTTCTGCGACGTGCTTTACGGGCAGATGCTCGAGACCACGCCCAAGACCCGCTTTCTGGACAAGACGCCCGCCTACGCGCTGGTCGCCGACTTTGTCGCGCGCGTGTACCCGAAGGCGCACTTCATCACGCTGACCCGCCACCCGCTGGCGATCTTGAGCTCATACGCCAACAGCTTCTTCGACGGCGACTACCGGGCCGCGTATGGGTTCAACCCAATCCTGGACCGCTACGTGCCGGCCATTGCGGAGTTTATCCGGACCACGCCGGCCCCCAACCGGCACGTCCGGTACGAGGACGTCGTCGCCGATCCCGAGGCAGCCATGCGGGGTCTGTGCGACCATATGGGCCTGGAGTTCGAAGCGGACGCCGTGGACTACGGTCAGCACAAACACATCAAGAAGAGCTTTGGCGACCCCAACGTGGACGCCCAGTCGCGCCCCGTCACCGCCAGCGTCGCCAAGTGGGCCGCGGAGCTCGCGCGGGCGCCCGAGAAGCTCGCGTTCGCGCGCGGCATTGTCGACGGACTGGACCCGGCCGATCTCGCGACCTGGGGCTACCCCATCGACACGTTCTGGGCCGCGCTCGACGAGGTCGAGGGCGGTGCTCCGCCCAAGGAGCGCGTCAACGCCTACCGTGTTCAGCGCAAATTGCTCCTCAAGATGCGCCGAACCATCACTGACCATGACCGCGTCGGCAGCGTCGTTCGCGGTGTCCGTTACTATTGCGACGTACTCTTGAGGGAGTCTTGATGATGAAGGGTTTCAACACACGCGCCATCCACGCCGGCCAGGAACCGGACCCGTCCACGGGGGCAATCATGACGCCCATCTTCCAGACGAGCACCTACGTGCAATCGTCGCCTGGCGTGCACCAGGGCTGGGAGTACTCGCGCAGTCAGAACCCCACGCGCGCGGCGCTCGAGGGGTGCATCGCCGCGCTGGAGGGCGGTGCGCACGGGCTTGCCTTCGCGAGCGGATGCGCCGCGACCACTACGGTGTTGTCCTTGCTCAGCGCCGGCGACCACGTCGTCGCCTGCGACGATCTCTACGGCGGCACCTACCGCCTGTTCACCAAGGTCCTGGCGCGTCTCGGCATTGAGTTCAGCTTCGTGGACATGGCCGACATCGCCAACCTCACCCAGAACCTGCGCCCCACTACGCGCATGGTCTGGATCGAGACCCCGACCAACCCTCTGCTCAAGCTCGTGGACATCGAAGCCGCCGTGGAAGCGGTCAAGGGGCGCGACATCCTGGTCGCTGTGGACAACACGTTCATGTCGCCCTACTTCCAGAACCCGCTGGAGCTTGGCGCGGACATCGTCGTCCACTCGACCACAAAGTACGTCGGTGGCCACAGCGACGTAGTCGGAGGCGCCGTCGTCGTCGACACGGACGACCTGCGTGAGCGCCTGCATTTCCTGCAGAACTCCATCGGCGCCATCGCGGGACCCATGGACTCGTTCCTGACGCTGCGGGGCATCAAGACGCTCGGTCTGCGCATGAAGCAGCACGCGGAGAACGCCGCGGTGATCGCTGGGTACCTGGAGCGTCATCCCAGGGTGGAGCGCGTCGTGTACCCCGGGCTGAAATCACATCCGCAACACGCGCTGGCCGGGCGCCAGATGCGCGGGTTCGGCGGGATGATCACGGCCTACCTGGCCGGAAGTCTGGACGACGCAAAAAGCTTCCTGGAGCGCACCGAGCTGTTTGCGCTGGCCGAGTCGCTGGGTGGGGTCGAGAGCCTGATCGAGCATCCGGCCATCATGACGCACGCGTCGGTGCCGGCGGACATCCGCGCGTCGCTTGGAATCTCGGATGGGATGGTGCGCCTGTCGGTGGGCATCGAGGACATCGACGACCTCCTGGCCGACCTGTCGCGCGCTCTGGGCTGAGCGCGCCGACCGCGTGAAGCCGAGCGCTGACCGAGCGACGCCGAGCGCTGACCGCAGTCACCGCGCGAGCGCGTGGCGGTAGGCAAACAGGTTCAGCGTCGGGCTACTGCGCTTGCGCTGTTCACATGTCGGTGCGCCGGCGCGTGTCCATGCTGGCAGACGTGACAGCCATCGCTGTCACCGGCCGCGAGCACCGGCTCCGACTGGCCGACTGTCGCGGCCGCAGAGACGAGCACAATCACCGCCGCAACCACGAGCACGACGACGTTCACCAGGCGCTCACGAGCGGCTTGGGATGCATTTTGAGAGTTCATGCCTGGGTAGAGTGACCTGTTCCCACCGTGTGACAGACTTTCTGCAGAAAAAGTGCGTGCGGGGGCGCAGCTCTCGCTGCGCCCCCGCATTGCTTTACACCGCGACCGACCGAAGCCGGCCATTGCGGGAGTTCATGCCGAGGCCGATTGGCCTCCAGCTAGACATCCCGACGCCTTGGGCGGAGTGAGGCACTGGGCGGTGTAAGCTTTGCCCCTTGTCAGTCCTTGGACGCGACGACCACCACAAAGGGTGTGTCTGCCCATGAACCAGGGTCACTTCCGTCCTGCTGGACTCCACCCGAAGGACGGAAGTTGGTAACGATCCCACCGTGGAGGAGGTTCATCGTGCAGGCGGTGCCGGAACTTCCGACCTCCACCCCGATGCGACCATGACCTCCCCTCAAATCGGCAGGGGAAACTCGAACTGTGAATTCAACCGACCCATCTCCGGCTCGCTTCGTCGTGACCGCGCCGCGGTCAAACGAAGGCACCGGCACGTTCGGGCCGTGACAGGCAAGGACTCCGACCACCACCCCCGGCTTCGAGACTTCGAATGTGAAGCCGGGGCTCCCGCCCTGGAAGTTCACATAGACGTTCCGGTCACCGGAGATGATCCGGGTTCCCGAGGCGTAAGCGCTGCCGGCCAGTCCGAGCAGTGCGAGTGTCACGATTGCGGTTGTGAGCGTTCTCACGGGGTCCTCCTGCGGGGCGTCGTCGGCCTTGACCGTCTCTGCCCTCACCAGTCCCATCGGAATCGCGAGGGGACCCTTGAGGCCTATTTTCGATCAATCGTCAGGATCGCCACGAGGACGCAACTGCACCCCGACGAGCACGGCGGTGCCCGACCCGAGGTGAGAGTCTTGGGGTGTCGAGGAGAATCAGATGAGGACGAAGAACGCCGTCACGACGAGGTTCAGCAGGGAAATCGGCAGCAGCACCTTCCAACCCAGGTGCATCACCTGGTCGTAGCGGAAGCGCGGCAGCGTCCAGCGCAACTGAAGCTGGAGGAAGCACAGGAGGATCGTCTTGGTGATGAACGCGCCGATCCGCAGGAAGACCACGAGCGGGTACGGGAGCGCCAGATCCGGCGGGTTGGCCGCCGCATAGGCGGACACAGCCTCCGCGGTCGTGGTGGCGGCGCCACCCGTCCACGCGTCAAAGCCAAAGTGGAAACCATCCGCGTAGAGCCAGGGCACGTGCCAGCCGCCGAGGAACAGCGTCGCCGTGATGGCGGCGATGAAAACGACCGCGACGAACTCACCGAGGGAGAAGACGGCGAACTTCATCGAGCTGTACTCGGTGAAATACCCCGCAACCAGCTCCGACTCAGCCTCCGGCATGTCGAACGGAGCCCGCTTGGACTCTGCGATGCTGGCGGTCAGGAACAGCACGAACGCGACCGGCTGCATGAAGATGCCCCACGCCGGCAAGAACCCGAACAGCAGGTCACCCTGCTCACGCACGATGTCGTTGACGTCGATGGTGGCGTAGATCATCAACAGGCCGGCCAGGGACAGGCCCATGGAGATCTCGTAGGAGATCATCTGCGCGCTGGCGCGCAGGCCGCCCATCAGGCTGAACTTGGAGTTGCTGGCCCAACCCGCGATGGCAGCGCCATAAACGCTGACGCCGGTGACCGCAAACATGTACAGCAGGCCGGCCTGCAGGTCCGCGATCTGGAAGTAGTGCCCCAGGCGCGGGTTGTACAGCGGGTTGGCCAGCTCGTCGAGCCGCACCACGCCGGCGCCGATACCTCCCTCGGCAAAACAGTAGTCCATCCCGTCGATGACGACGTTTGTGCCATGGCAGTAGAAGTCCATGAACGGCACGATGGCAAAGATGATCATGACCGGCAGCAGGCCGAGCGCCGGCGCCATCATGTGAAGGACTTTGTTGGAGCCGTCCGGGATGATGTCCTCTTTGAGGATCATCTTGATTCCATCTGCTACCAGGTGCAGCAGGCCAAACGCCGTAATCGGGCCGAGGTTTGCCCGGTTCGGGCCGACGCGGCGCTGAATGAAGGCGGACTGTTTGCGCTCCACCCACGTCAGGACCGTCCCGATCGCCATGGCAAAGCCAAAGACGACGACGACGACCTTGAGGATGGGTATGAGCGCAATGTCGATGAGCGCTTCCATGCGGAGGTCTCTACCCTGCCGGAGCCGGCGCTTCGGGCGCGGCGGCTGTGTCAGTCTTGCGGGAGTTCGCCTCCATGGCGGCAAACATGTCCGCGCGGAGGTCTTTGAAGAACGCGTACGGCAGCGCCGCCCCGAGCTTCTGCGCCAGGCGCACAAACACGCGCCAGTCGTCCTGGGCCGCCGAGCGCTTCGGGTCGATGGCCTTTCCGAAGCCCTGCGCCACACCGTCGCAGTTCACAAACGTACCCTCCTTCTCCGCGTGGGTACGCGTCGGGAGGATGATCTTGGCGTGGGCCGCCAGCTCGCCGCCGCGAGGCGCCTGAAGCACGAGCAGGTCCAGGTTCTCCACCAGCGATACGAACGCCTGCCGCTGCTCACCGACGAGCGGAATGTCCGAGCCCATCATGTAGAGCGCCCGAATCGAACCCGACTCGAGGTCGTGCAGCAGCTTGGTGAACGGTGCCGGCCGGCTCCCGCGGGGGAACATCAGCTTGACGCCGTTGCGGTTGGGATTCTTGTCGGCGTGGATCAGAAAGTCGTCGCCCTGCCCGTCCGGCTTGCCGCCCATGTAGTGGCGGCTGGTGCCGAGTACCTCCTCGGCGAACTTCCGGGCCACAAACAGGTCCTCGCAGGAGGCCTGGGGGCTGAACACGAACGCGATGGACTCCGTGCCCACGCCCTGCACGGTCTCCGTGAGGATGTCCGCGGTCTTCTCCGCGACCTGGGGCCAGGTGTACGAGGCGCCGTTGATGAGAGGACTGGTCAGCCGGTCCTCGTGCAGCTCGCGGTAGGTGTAGCGACCGGCGTCGCACATCCAGTACTCGTTGACCTCGGGATTGTACCGGGGGCGAAGGCGCTGAACCTCGGCGTCGTGGTGCTCGAGGTGTACAGAGCAGTCGCGCGCGCAGCCCGTGCAGACCGAGTCTGCGCTCTGCAGCAGCCACACGCGGCACTTGAAGCGGAAGTCGCGGCTGGTCAGCGCGCCGACCGGGCACAAGTCCACCACGCACATCGAGTAGGCGTTATCGAGATCGCGGCCCGGGAACGTGCGGATGGCGCTGCGGTCGCCGCGCTCGACCACCGTCAGCTCGTTGGTGCCAGTGACCTCGTCGCAGAACCGGACGCAGCGGGTGCACAGAATGCAACGCTCACCGTCGTAGACCACCTCGGGCCCCAACGGGAACGCCTTGATCTTTGTGACCTTGATGGTCCGCTGCCGAGAGCTCTGGGCGTCGTAGTCCAGGTAGTAGTCCTGGAGTTTACACTCGCCGGCCTGGTCGCAGATCGGGCAGTCCACGGGGTGGTTGACGAGGATGAACTCCAGCACGGCGCGGCGCGCCTGCACGACGCGCTCGTTCTCCGTGTGGACGACCATGCCCTCGGTGACCTGCGTGTAGCAGGCAGGCAGCAGCTTGCGGGCCTTCTCCACCTCGACCAGGCACATGCGGCAATTGGCCGGGATGCTCAGCGCGGGATGGTAGCAGAAGTGTGGAACGTCGAAGCCGAGCTCAGCGGCCGCCTGCAGCACGGTGGTGCCGCGGTCAACGTCGATCTTCTGGCCATTGATTGTGCAGGTTGGCACTGCGTCTCCTACGCGAACGGCGTGTCGCCGGGTCTAGCGGTCGATCTCGCCGCCGATCATGTTGATCGTGTCGAACGTGGGGATGATGTCGGCGATCATACCGCCTTCGATCATCTTGGTGACGGCACTCATCATGTAGAAGCTTGGCGACCGCACCTTGACCTTCCAAGGCTTCCCGGTGCCGTTGCTGACGATGTAGTAGCCCAGCTCGCCGTTGCCGCCCTCGGTGTACGAGTAGATCTCGCCGGCGGGCACCTGGATGCCCTCGAAGATGATCTTGAAGTGATTGATCATCCCTTCAATCGAGTTGTACACATCGTGTTTGGCCGGAAGCACCACGCGGGGATCGTCGCAGTTGACGGGCCCGCCGGGCATTTTGGCCAGGCATTGGTCGATGATTCGGATGGACTGCTTGGTCTCGGCCAGCCGCACCAGGTATCGGTCAAAGTTGTCGCCGGTGGAGCCGACGGGCACTTCGAAATCCACCTCGCCGTACGCGAAGTACGGGTGGTCCTTGCGCACGTCGTAGTCCACGCCCGTGGAGCGCAGACACGGGCCCACAAAGCCGTGGCTGATGGCCTCTTCCGGCGTGATCACGCCCGTACCCTGCATGCGGTCCATGAAGATCCGGTTGCGCGTCAGCAGGTCGTTGACGTCGTTCCAGATGTCGTTGAGACGCTCACGCGTCATCTTCCACATCGGGACAAAATCTTCCGGCAGGTCGTCGCGCACACCGCCGATGCGGGCGTACGACGTAGTGAGCCGCGCCCCCGTGACCGTCTCGTGCAGGTCCCAGATCAGCTCGCGCCCCTCGATGCCGTAGAGAAACGCCGAGAAGCCACCGAGCTCCAGCGCGCCGGCCGACAGGCAGGTGAGGTGGTCCGAGATCCGGGAGATCTCCCCCATGATGGTCCGCACGTAATTGCCGCGCGGCGGGACCTCGATCTCGAGCAGCTTCTCCACCGCCAGCGCGAACCCAAAATTGTTCAGCAGGGGTGAGACGTAGTTGAGCCGGTCCGTGTAGGGGAAGCACTGCGTGTAGGTCGCAGACTCGCACTCCTTCTCGAACCCGCGGTGCAGGTACCCGATCTCCGGGTCACATTTGACGACGGTCTCACCATCGAGCGTCAGCACCATGCGCACGGTGCCGTGCATCGCAGGGTGCGACGGCCCCATGTTGAGGACCATCGGCTCGGTGTGGAATTCGTTGACGTCGAGGTCTTCGAGCTCTGGCATCAGTTCGCCCGTGAGCCGCTGTCCTCGCGGCCAGATTGGTAGTCCTTGAACTCTTGGAGCGCGTCGCGTTCTGGTGCCAGGAGCTCCATGCGCGGCTGCGACGCGGTCTTCTCGTAGTCTTTGCGAAGGGGGTGCCCCTCGAACTCCTCGTACAGGAGGATGCGCCGCAGCTCCGGGTGGCCCGTGAACTGGATGCCGTACATGTCCCAGACCTCGCGCTCGCCCCAATTGGCGCAGCCGTACAGGTCGTGGATGGAGTCGATGACCGGTTCGTCTTCCTCGACCACGGCTTTGATGACGACCTGCGTCTTGCGGGGCATCGAGTAGAGCACGTAGACGACCTCAAACCGCGGCTGCCGGTGGAGGTAGTCCACGCAGGTCACGTCCCGGAGGAAGTTGTACTGCATCTTCTCGTCGTCGCGCAGGTAGGTGATGACCTCCCGCAGCGCCGACTTGTCGATCAGGGCGGTGTCCATGCCGAGCCGGTCGCTCGTGTCGAGCACCGCCTTGCGGAACTTACGCCCCAGCTTCTTGATATCCGCTGCGCTCATCGCGTCCTCAACTCCGGGCAGGTCACGCCTGCTGGAGCCTTCCAGGGGGGGCGTTACCGCTCGAGAGCGCCTCAGCGCGGCGCTTCTCAAACGCGTACTTGTCCCACTTCTCGTTCTGGATCTTGTCCTGGAGCAACATCAGCCCGTCGAGGACCTGCTCCGGACGCGGCGGGCAGCCGGGAATGTAGATGTCCACGGGGATGATCTTGTCGATGCCCTGGACCGTCGCGTAGTTGTCGTAGAACCCGCCCGTCGATGCGCACACCCCAAAGGAGATCACCCATTTGGGCTCGCTCATCTGCTCGTACACAGTGGCCAGGAACGGCGCCAGCTTGTGGTTGATGGTGCCGACCACGAAGAGCAGATCGGCCTGCCGAGGCGAGAAGCGCGGAATCTCCGCCCCAAACCGGGCGATGTCGTAACGGCTGCAGGCCGTCGCCATGTACTCCATGCCGCAGCACGCGGTCACGAACGGGTACTGGAACAGAGAGAACTTACGCGCCCAATTGACGACAGCCTCAAGCTGCGTCGGGACGAAGGGAAGCTTGTGCTCTAGTCCCATTCCAGACCTCCACTGGCCCACTCGTACACGAGTCCGAGGGTCAGGATGACGAGAAAGACGCCCATGGCCCCAAAGCCCACCCATCCGAGTGATTTGGAGACCACGGCCCAGGGAATCACGAACACCGCCTCCACGTCGAAGACGATGAAGGTGATCGCCACCATGTAGAACTTGACGCTGAAGCGCTGGCGCGTGTCACCGATGGAACCGGAGCCACACTCAAACGCCGCGTTCTTGGTCTTGCTCGGCTTCTTGGGTCCGAGCAACGTCGTAGCGGTCAGAATCCCGCCTACGACCGCTCCCGCGAGGCCCAACAGCCACAGCAGCGGGACGTATTGGCTCAGCATGCTTCTCCTCTCCCCGGCCACACGCCGGTCGGTGCGCTTCTAACACAGGCGCCACGGGGCAGCAAGGAGCCACCACACCGCACCGCGCGCCATCCCGCCGCGCCCGGAATCCGCGCCCCAATTCGGCCCCGGCGCCCTCGTTTCTTCGCTTCGCAGCGCAGCGCGAGCCGCCCATGCGACCACTGGGGGTCAGCGACCAAAAGCGGTCTCCAATTCCAGCAGGGGTACGCGAAAATACACGGGGCGCCCGTGGGGACAATTGGCGCCAAAATCCACGGCATCGAGCTGGCGAAACAGCTCCTGCACCGCCTCGGGCGTCATGTCATCGCCGGCTCGGATGGAGCCGTGGCACGCCATCCGAATCAGCACCGCGTCGCGCGCCTCCGCGATGCGATCGCTGCGACCGTGGTCGGCGAGCTCGTCCAGCGTGTCCTCGATGAGCCGATCGAAGCGCTTTCGCGACAGCACCGCCGGCACAGCGGCCAGGGCGAAGTCATCGCCGCCAAAAGGCTCGATCTCAAAGCCGAGATTTCCAAAGAACGCCAGCCCATGCTCGCGCATCATCGCTGCGCGCAGGGCGTCCAGAGAGATGCGCTGCGGGATCAAGAGCGCCTGCGCCTGTTTGTGCTCGTCGCGGTACACGGCGCGCAGGTGCTCAAACGTGATCCGCTCGTGCGCGGCGTGCTGATCGACGATCACGATGCCGGACGCGTCGGAACAGACCAGGTATGCCTTCCTGAACTGGCCCATGTAGCGCAGCCGCGAAAAGTAGCCGTCCGAGATCTCGATGGCGATCCGTGGCGCCTGCTGGACGCCATCGGCCTGCCCTGGAGTCCCGGTGACGGCGGCGGCCAGCTCGGCCCACCCGGACGCGGACGGCGCGGGGGCCGCCGGCGTGGGTGCTGGCAGCACCGCCGCAGCGTCCTGGGCCCGGCCCGGCCGCGGCCCAAACAGCTGCTCCAGCGCGATCCTCGGCGGCTCGGTCGGCCTACGATGCTCGCCGATGGGCAGGGGCGCCTGACGCGCGTCCAGCGGTTCGATCGTCCCAGTCGCGTGTGAGTCACCACGCGTGCGCAGCGTGTAGGTGCGCGAGGTGTCGTCCACCCACGGCGTGTGCTGCAAGGCATCCCCCACCGCGTGGTAGACAGCGCGAAAGACCGAGTCCGTCGAGCGGAAACGCACATCGATCTTGGTGGGGTGAACGTTGACGTCCAGGCTCTCCAAGGGGACCTCGAGGAACAGGACCACCGTGGGGTGTCTGCCCTTCTCGATCATCCCCCTGTACGCCGCGCGAACCGCCGCCTGGACGGTGCGCTCCTTGACGTAGCGGCGGTTCACAAACGCGAAGTAGCCCCGCGCCGTGCGCTGCGTCAGATCGGGCCGTGAGTAGAAGCCGCGGCACACCACCCCATCCACGGGAGGGTACTCGGCGGTGGGGAACAACCCGTCGCGCACCTCCCGGCCGAGCACCGCGCGGATGCGGTCTCCGAGGTCGGCGTCTGCGGGCAGGTCAAAGAGGCGTTTGCCGTTGTGGAACAGACGGAAGTGCACATCGTGGCGGCTGAGCGCGAGCCGCAGCAGCCACTCGGAGATGTGCCGGGTCTCCGTGGGTGTCGTCTTGAGGAACTTGAAGCGCGCAGGGGTGTTGAAGAAGAGATCGGTGACCTCCACCACGGTACCGGGGGGACCACCCCAGGCCCGGACATCCTGCAGGATGCCCCCCACCACGGACAGTTCGGTGCCCTCCACCTGCTCGGCCGGGCGCGTGCGCAGGCTGAACCGAGACACGGAGGCGATCGAGGGGATCGCTTCCCCCCGAAACCCCAGCGTCTGGATGGTGAACAGGTCCTCCGTGGACCGCAGCTTGCTGGTCGCATGCCGCAGAAGTGACCGCTCCGCGTCCCCGCGGGGCATGCCACTGCCGTTGTCCGAGACCCGGATCCGCGCCCGACCGCCGTCCTCGATCTCCACGAGGACGCGGGTCGCCCCCGCGTCCAGGGCATTCTCCACCAGCTCCTTGACCACGGACGCAGGCCGCTCGACGACCTCTCCGGCCGCGATCTGGTTTGCCAGGTCGTCTGGAAGTACGAGAACGCGGTCGATCACGCGCCGATACTACAAGGTTCGGAATACGCCGGCCACGCGACCGACGATCTGTGTGTCCTTGAACTCGTCGCGGCGCACATAGATGGGCTCCATGGCCGCGTTTGCCGGCTGAAGCCGCACGCGGGCGCTCTCAAAATAGATGCGCTTCACCGTGGCTTCACCGTCGATCATGACGGCGACAATGGTCCCATTGGGTGCGCTCTTCTGCGGCTCCACAAAGATGATGTCTCCATCCAGGATGCCGTCCTCGATCATCGAGTCTCCGTGCACGTGAAGCGCAAAGAGGTTTTCCGATTTGCCAAGCAGGCCCTGCTCCATCGTGATGGAGTTGTCGGCGTGCTCGAGCGCCTCAATGGGATTGCCGGCGGCAATACGTCCCAGCACCGGAATCGTCTGCACCGGGATGCTGGACCCGGTGTTCGTGTCGATGTCCGACCCGTCCGGGGAGCACAGAGGACGCAGCGCGCGGGACTTGGACTGGTCTCGGACCAGGTACCCCTTGCGCTCCAATGCCTTGAGGTGATCGTTGACGCCGTTGGTCGAACGAATCTCCATATGCGTTCCGATCTCCCGGATGGTGGGCGGGTACCCCCGAGCCTCCAGTGAGGAGATGATGTACTCCAGAACCTTGGCCTGGCGCATCGTCAGTTTTTTCATTTCCTGCCTATCTCCGTGGCGGACCGTGTGATGCGCCAGAACCTACTGAACGCGAGTTGCGTTGTCAATAACTTTGTTCAGTGGACTTATGTTCCGCGTCGTCCCGCGGGACTTGCAGCAGCGCCGAGCGTCGAATAATCACACCCCCACCTCGACAGGGTGACCCATGCGATTCAAGCAATATCGACTCGGACCGCTGCTCTACCGCCGCGCAAAAGAGCCCGGCTTTCTGCAACAGGCGCACGTCGTCTACGGCGGGACCGGGGCGGTTGGTGGCGCCACCGTCCTCCAGCTCATCGACATGTTCGAGGAGGCGGCGCGCTACGGCGAGGTGCCCAGCGACCCCAACGAGGGAGCACGCGTGATCGTGACCGGGCGCACCCGGCAGGAGCTGCGGCAGTTTACCAAGCGACTCTTCCGGATTCAGAAGCGCGACCACGGCTCCATCCCCACGCACGTGCCCAAAATCGGGTACCGCACCGCCGGCGGCGTACTCGTGGAGCTCACGCGCGTCTCTGTAGACCCCACGATCCCCGAGCTCGCCGACTTTGCCGTGCTGCCCGTGGCCAAGCGCCGCGAGCGGATCGAAGCGTTCCTTCAGGTGGGCGGGATCAGCCCGGACGCCCCCCTGGCCGCGCGCATCGATGTTTTGCGCGCTGCCGTCCAGAGCCGCGTGGGACAACCGTTCTCGCACTTCGCCAGATGGGTCCGCGACAACCGAGGGCTACCGGGAGGCCGAGACCGGTTCCGGTCTGTCATCATCGGCATCCCGTTGGCGAGTGTCGCAACGTACAAGCTGCGCGATCTGGAGGCAGCCGCGGAGGCCCTCGGGCTGCCCAGCAGCGCGCCGGAGATGGAAGATCTCAAGGCGACCTACCTGCGTGCAATGCGCGACGACCTCGCACAGGTAGCGGAACACCTGGCCGACGAGGTCCTGATCGCCCACACCACGGCCGTGGGCGGGATGTACGACGAGGAGGAGGACGGATCGCGCCCGATCCGTCTCGGCTTCGCGCACAGCGCGCTCGGCGACCGGCTGCGCTACAAGCAGCTTTTTGCAGAGACGTTGACGCGCCTGTACGCCGAGAAGGGCATCAAGATGCTGATCACCGCCGCGGCCATTGGCATCGACGCGATCCAGGTCGAGAAGTCTCCCCCGATCAACGGCGCGATTCGCGACAAACTGCGCGCGATCAACAGCGACCGGCCCTTCATCCCGGAAAAGGACCTCACGACCATCCGCGTCTACCCCCCTCACCCGATGACGCTCGATGCTGACGGCACGGATGAGGACATCGCCTACGAGCCCGGAACCGCGCTCGAGATCGACTACGTGGTCAAGAGCGGTGAGAACGGGTTCTTCACCGTCTCCAACGCCGACGCGCTCTACCGCGTGATGAAGGTCACCAGCGGCAGCGAGCTCGGCCATGTGCTGGCCCGCACCGCCATGTTTGGCGACCACGAGCAGGCCCCGCTGTTCCGCGACAACGTCTATTACTTCACCGAGACCGACAACAGCCGGCAGGTTTTTGATCTTTTGTGGCAGCCGGAGCTGCGCCAGACCCAGATCTCCGGGCTGCAGCCCAAGAGCCTTCAGGATCTCGGCTCGGCAAAACACCAGGGGGAGCTGCACACGCTGGGGCTGCTCATCCTCTGGCACCGACTCAAGACCTTGAGCCTCGACGCGATCCACCCGCGCGTGGACCTGCGGCGCTTCGACGCGCCCGAGTTCTTCGAAGAGAACTCCCAGGAACTCACGCTCGAGCACGTCCTGCGGCTCGAACCGGACCGTCTGGCCCGCAATCTCGCGACACTCGCGCGCGCCAGGCACATCGACGACTTCAGCCGTCTCAAGCGCTACTACCAGGGGGACGAGACGCGGGGCACGGCCGCCGAACGCGTGCTCCAGTCCGTGCTGGAGGCCATCTGGGCCATTCCGAGCCTCGGGACTCCGTTTGTCGTGGAGGACGACGACCTGAAGCGAGTGGCGATCGCGGGTCCCTACGCGGCCCCCGTAGACCAGGCCTTGCCGTCCACCGGGGCGCTCGCCGCCCACCTTCGGGCCGATTTTGAGCGGCGAGGGGGTGGAGACGACGTCGCGTTCGACCGGTTCGTCGAATTCCACATCGCCAATTTTGGCTTTGCCGACCTGCGCAACATCGCCGTCCTGGTGACGGCGCGCAGCGCGGACGAGGACCTCACGCACAAAGTGCAGGTGTTCCGCGACGAGGCGAGCTTCCTGGACGCCCTGGACGAGCTCGAGCCGTACAGCTACTTCACGTCCTCAGGGCTCATCGCGTTGCTGGCGCGGCTGCGCGGCCTCTGGGCGCGCGCGTCAGAGCTGCAGCTGCGCCTCGGCTCGGACAACGAGTACCGGGCGTCCATCCCGCGGGATGCGCACGGACGGCCCCTCCTGGTGCCCAGCATCGTCGAGACCTTCCGCATGGTCTCCGAGGGGCTGGAGAAGAACACGGGCTTCGAGAGAGTCGATGGCCGGTGGGGATATGGGGCGCGCTGACACGCCCCCGGTCCTCGTCGTTGGTGGCCCCACCGGCGCCGGCAAGAGCGGCCTCGCGCTGCGAATCTGCGACACCTGGGGCGGCGAGATCATCTCCGCGGACTCGGTGCAGGTCTACAGACGTCTGGACATCGGCTCGGCCAAGCCGTCCCGGTCCGACCGCGAGCGGACCCCCCATCACCTCCTGGACTTTCTCCCACTCGACGGCGACTACGACGCCGGTCAGTTCGCGGCCGACGCGCGCCTGAGGATCAGCGCCATCCGTGCGCGGGGCGCCATTCCCGTGGTCGTTGGGGGCACTGGACTGTACCTCCGAGCGCTGCTGCACGGTCTGGCCGACGCGCCGCCGCGCGACGACGATCTGAGGGGCGCGCTCCAGTCCCGCGTCGCCGCCGAGGGAGCCCCCCGCCTGCACGCCGAGCTCGCCGGTGTAGACCCGACCTACGCGTCGCGCATTCACCCCAACGACGGCGTGCGCGTGGTCCGGGCGCTGGAGGTGTACCAGCTCACGGGACGGCCGTTGTCGGCCTGGCACGCCGTCCAGGTGGCGCCACCGCCTCTGGCCGCGACGCTGCTGTGCCTGGACCCGCCGCGCGACGAGCTCTACGGGCGGATTGACGCACGTGTTCGGCAGATGATGGACGCCGGGTGGGTCGACGAAGTCCGGGCGATCCTCGCCGATGGCTTTGGCCGCGACTTGAAGTCGTTGGGTACGCTGGGGTATCGCCACCTCGTCGCGCATCTGTGCGATGGCATCGCGCTGGACGAGACCGTGCGGCTCATCGCCCGTGACCACAGGCGGTTCGCCAAACGCCAGCTGACGTGGTTTCGCGGCCAGCCTGATGTCCGGTGGTTTACCAATGCGGACGCCGCGATGGCCACGATTGCAGAGATGATGGAGACCCAGATGAATCCCCTCGAGCCAGCCCGTTTGCGCAACCTGCGGGCCTACGAGCCCGGAAAGCCCATCGAGGAGCTGCGCCGCGAGCGCGCGCTTGTCGGCCCAATTCACAAATTGGCGAGCAACGAGAACCCCCTCGGGCCATCGCCCAAGGCCATCGCGGCGGCCCGGCAGGCCCTCCCTGAGGCCCACCTCTACCCCGACGGTGGCGCCTTCGCGCTGCGCACCCGGCTCGCGGCGCATCTCGGCGTTCCGGCGCAGGACATCGTGGTCGGGAACGGCTCCGACGAGCTCATGGACATTTTGATCCGCGCGGTGGCGACCCCGTCGCACCACGCGGTCATCAGCCGGCACGGCTTCCTCCCCTTCGCGCTCAGTCTGACCTCAGCGGGCGTACCGTTCAGCCGCGTCCCGATGCGCGCCCCGCTGACCCACGATCTGCCAGCGATGGCTGCGGCGGTGAAACCGCACACGCGGCTGGTGTTCGTGGTCAATCCCAACAACCCCACGGGCACGCACATCGGACGCGACGCCCTCGAGGCATTCCTGCGCACGCTGGCGGACCGCCCCGACCCGCCCGTGGTCGTCCTGGATGAAGCCTACTTCGAGTTTGCGGACGCGCCCGACTACCCCAACTCCCTGGACTACCGCGAGGTCTACCCGCGGCTCTGCACGTTCCGCACGTTCAGCAAGATCTATGGCCTCGCCGCGTTTCGGGTCGGCTACGTCGTCACCACGCCGGAGATTGCCGGGTTGATGCACCGGGTCCGGAAACCCTTCAACGTGGGCCGGGTGGCACAGGCCGCGGCCTGCGCCGCACTGGACGACACGGATTTCCTCGCGCGGACCCTGACCCTCAACGCCGCCGAGCGCACCCGGGTCGCTGCCGAGATGGCGGAGATGGGACTTGAGACTCTGCCGAGCCAGACGAACTTCCTGCTCGTGCGCACGCCCCGACCGGGCCGTGAAATCTACGACGCCCTGCTCAACCACGGCGTAATCGTAAGGCCCGTGGACGGCTATGAGTTGCCGGATTGCGTGCGCGTCAGTATTGGCCTTCCGGCGCAGAACGACGCGATGCTCGGCGCGCTGCGCTGCGTCCTGGAGGCGGCGTGAAGCTCTGTGTGGCGGGTACAGGGCGCGTGGGGCGGGCTCTGGCCAGCGTCGCGTCCGCGCGAGGGGACGTAGTGGTGGTCTGGGGGCCCGATGCGGCCACGATCGCCGCGTGGGTCGAGTCGGGCCTCGCCGCGCGCACGACTGTGTTTCCGCAGGACGAGGTCGCAGACTGCGAGCTTCTGGTGATCGACGGCGACCTGGAGTTCCTTGGACGCACGCTTCGCACCTACTGCCCAGGGCTCCCCACCGACGCCGTGGTCGTCGAGACAGCCCAACCCAAAAATGACGCCATCCGCGCGGTGGCGAACACCGACGGGGTCGCCGTGGCCGGCTCCATCAGCGCCGTCTCCGAGGGCCGGTGGCTGGTGGACGTCCCCGATTCCCTGCACGAGCTGCTGCGTCATTCCGGGATCGAGTGTCTGCACGTACCGGCCCGCCACCACGACCTCTGGCGCGCAGCCACGGAGCTGGCCCCGGCGTTGGTGGCGGCGGCGCTCGCGGAGACGCGGGACGATCTCGCGAGCATTTGCCCCGAGCTGTCCGTCCCCAACACACGCCTGGCTGAGATGACGCGGCCCCTGCCAGACGCCGCCGCCATTCTGGCCGACCGGCAGGCGGCGTTGACGGTGCTACCGCGGGTTATCTCGGTGCTGACGGACACATTGCGATGGCTCGAGTTTCAGGAGACCGAGCGTCTCCGAGCACTGCTGGACAAGCCATGACGCGCCTGTACCCGGCCGAGGGGCCGCTGCGCGGCAGCATCCGCGTCCCCGGCGACAAGTCCATCTGCCACCGCGGCGTCATGTTTGGCGGACTGGCCGGCGCGTTCAGCACGATCCGAGGGTTCAGCGGCGGCGCGGACAACCTCTCCACCATCGGCGTGCTGCGCTCACTCGGGGCCGTCGTGGAGCAGGACGGAAAGACCGTGCGCGTCCGAGGCGGGGCGCTCTCATCGAGCCCGACACCGCTGGATTGCGGCAACTCCGGAACCACCATGCGGCTGATGGCCGGCCTGCTGGCCGGGCTCGGACTCGAGTCCACATTGGTGGGTGATGCGTCGCTGCACGCGCGCCCCATGGAGCGGGTGGCCGGCCCGTTGCGCGAGCGGGGCCTGCGGGTGGACACGACGCACGGCAGGCCTCCCATCCTTGTCCGAGCCGGCGGCAGCTTTGTGACCGGCGAGGTCCACCTCCGCGTGGCCTCGGCCCAGGTCAAGAGCTGCCTGCTGCTTGCCGCGTTGGGACGGCAGGCACCCCTGACCGTGTACGAGCCGCATCCGAGCCGCGACCACACGGAGAACATGCTGCGCGCCATGGGCGTGGCGATTGAGTCCTCGCCTCACTACGCGCACCCCGGGGCCTCGGAGGGGCCCGCGTGGGTTCGGATGGAGGCACACTCAACCCCATTGAACCCTGTCACCATCGACGTTCCGGGCGATATCTCTTCCGCCGCATTCTGGTTGTGTGCCGGCGCCCTGGTTCCCGGCAGCCGGGTGGAATTACCCGCGTGCGGGGTCTCGCCGACGCGGGCTGGCGTTCTGGAGGCTCTGGCCACGGCCGGTGTATGCGTCACGCGTCGCAACGAGGTCAGCAGCGGTGGTGAGCCCATCGCGGACCTCTGCGTCGAGCCTGGCGCATCGACGGGGATGACCGTCCCGGCCGAGATGGTACCGCGACTCGTGGACGAGGTGCCGGTGTTGGCGGTGCTCGCCGCCCGACTGCCCGGAGCCTCGATCTTCCATGGTGTCGGGGAGCTGCGGGTCAAAGAGTGTGACCGGTTGGCGGCGACCCTGCGGCTGCTGGCCGCGTGCGGCGCCCGCGCGGAGGTCCAGGGGGACGACCTGCACGTCCACGGCCAGCCGGGCGTCCCCTTCCGGGCTTTTGAATTCGACCCTGAGCACGATCATCGAATGGCAGCCGCTGCGACCATCGCTGCCCAGGTGGCCGATGGCGTGAGCACCGTCAAGCACGTAGAGTGCCTGGCTGTGAGTTACCCCGACTTCCTCGCAGACCTGGAGGCCCTTCGCTCATGATCATCGCCATCGACGGACCGGCAGGCGCGGGCAAGAGTTCCGTGGCGCAGCGCGTCGCAGAAGAACTCGGCTTCCAGCTTCTCGACACCGGGGCCATCTACCGAAGCGTGGCCCTGGTCAGCCTGGAGGCCGGGTTGAGCTGGGAGGATGGACCCGCGCTCGGGGACCTCGCATCACAGCTCGACATTCGCTACCAGCTCCGCGACGGCCAGAACCGGGTCTTCCTTCGGCTGCGTGGCGGGACAGAGCGGGACGTGAGTGGCTCACTGCGCACGCCGGAGATCAGCCAGGGCGCGAGCAAGGTGGCGAACCACCCCGAGGTGCGCGCCGCGCTGCTCGAGCTCCAACGTCGGATTGGGCGGGCCCGCCCCAGCGTGGTGGAGGGCCGGGACATCGGCACGGTGGTGTTTCCCGACGCCCGCTGCAAAGTCTTTCTGACCGCCTCGCCGCAAGAACGCGCGCGGCGACGCCACACCCAGCTTGTGGAGCGCGGGGCCACCGAGGTGCCCACGATTGACGCGATCGCCCGCGAGATCCGGGAGCGGGACACGCGCGACTCGGAGCGGGCCGTGGCACCGTTGCGCGCCGCTGCCGACGCGGTCCAGGTCGATTCCAGCGACATCACGGAAGACGCCGTCGTCGCGCGCATCGTCGCCCTCGCGTCGCCCGACAAGCGAGACTGAGACCCAGACAACCCGCCGACAAACCCGAGGCGAGCTTGGGAAAGGCGCGGTCTGCCGTCACGGCAAGAACGCAAAACGGGGAGCGTTGCCGCTCCCCGTCTCGCACATCAGATTGCGTCTGGCTGACTACTCGTCGTCGTCGCCAGCGCGCTCCATGCGGTTACCTTCGAACTTCTTGAGGGACTTCTTGGGAGCCTCAGCGCCCTCCTCGCCTTCCTCCTCGTCGCCTTCTTCCTTCTCCTCGTCGCCCTCTTCCTCGCCCTCGCCCTCACCATCCGCAGGGTGATCGGCCGGGTGATCAGCCGGGGCACTCATGGGGGCGGAAGCCGGAGCCTCCGTCGGCATTTCGTCGGCCTTTTTGGCCGCTCCGCCACCGCCGCAAGCGGCGAGGGCAACCGTGAACAATGTGACGATGAGCAGTGCGAGAATCTTCTTCATTTTTTGGGTCCTCCGTACGTGTTCTCGGGCCTAGCCAAGACGATAAGCAACTTACGCCCGGCCGATTATTCCTGTCAACCTGGGTTTCCATCCGGGTGTCGAAGGATGAAGATACCCCATGCAGCCGCGATTACCAGTGCAATTCCACCTGCGATGAAGCCAATTCTGGCTTGAAACAGGTTTGAGGCGTCATACCGGCCCGCCGAGACCCGCTGCGCGACCACGACACCGGTGCTCACCGCAATGATCGCCAGGACCGCGTGGATGATGGCGGCCAGCCGCGGGTCCAACGCACAGCAAGGTGCGAACAAGACGGAGAACACGCCGGAGACGGCGCTGACCATGGAGATGGGATGGGTCTGGCCCTGTGACTCGGACTCGCCGGGGTCGCTCACAGCTGCCCTCGGCTCAGGCCCTCGAGCGTGTCGGTCACAACTCCATCAAACAGCTGCCCGGACTGGGCCTGCAGGATGTGCAGCGCCCGTGAGCGGGCGTGGCCCCTGCGGTACGGTCGGTCGGCCAACAGGGCCTGAAAGGTGTCCGCGACGGCGACAATCCGGGCCATGAGCGGGATCTCCGACCCGCGCGAGCCGTTGGGGTAGCCCGAGCCATCGAGCCGCTCCCCGTAGCCAGCGGCGGCCGTGACCCACGGACCCGCCCCTGAGTCCGCGAGCGGGAGCAGGATCCCTTCTGTGATGCGTGGGGTCTCCCGAATCATGAGCATCTGCTCGTCGTCCAGGGCACCCGGCGACAGCAGCAGAGACGTGGGCAGGGCCAGCTTGCCCACAGCGTATACATTGGCGGCCAGCCCAACTC
>CALBXO010000713.1 GCA_937890335.1 uncultured Pseudomonadota bacterium
GCCACGCTGCACCGGGATACCGCCCTGCCGGAACGCCTCACCGAGCGTCAGGCCGGCGCAACCCGCCAGATCCAGGCCCTCGCCGCCGGGTCCCAGGATCTTGCGAAGCCCTGCCTCGTCGGCCCCGTCCGCGATGAGCTGTGCCACCCCCACGCGGCCGGTCTGCGTCAGCGAGTTGAGCCCAAACCATGTGATGAGTCGGTACACGAGCAGGATGTCGCGCGGCGTCCACGGCCGCTGCTCGATCCCGAGCAGCCGCCAGACAAGAGGCCGGCCAACCGACGCAGCGCCGGCGGCAAATCCGTCGCAATAGGCGTCGCAGAGCTCTCGCGTGGCCGCGTCCAGCTTCTCGACCTGTTCGTCGAGACCGCGCGCGAGCCCGAGCGTGCGCACGCCGCGGTCGATCGTGCGCGTGAACGGCTCGTCTCCGAGCACCTCCATCAGTCGCCCTTCCGCGGCGTGACGCGACAGCTCGATCTGGAGTTGGCGGTCCACCGCGTGGAACCACCCGCGCGCCCAGTCGCCCTGCCGGTGGTTCCGAACGTGAAACTGAGGGTAACCCCAGGCGTCGCGCTTGTAGCGGATGACGCCAAATGGGCTCGGAATCGTTCCTTGTTTGGCCATTGTCAGAGAGTGCCACGGCGGCGCTCATTGGACAACGGTTGGACGGCGGCGGGCGGTCAGCGCAGCGGCGCGGCTTCGTCCAGGTCTCCGTCGCGCAGGGGGTTGAGGCGCAGCGCGCTCAGGTCCATGTCCGCGTAGGCAGTGTCGCCCGACACTTGGGTTGGCTCACAGCGGACCGCCGGGTCCGGTGTGACGCCCCACGCGACGCCGAGGTGTTCGGCGCAGTGGCCGAGGACATGGTCGTAGCCCCAACACCAGCGCTCGCGTCGTGCGGCCGGAAGGGCCCTCCAGGCGGCGTCGCCTTCCAGCAGCTCGTGGCCGTCTGCGTCGAGGTCAAGGGCGTAGATAAAGTTGAGAATCTGGTAGTCGCGCGTGCGCGTCCTGCATTCTGGGACCCAGAGTGTGAACGCGCCGAGGAACGCGAGTTGAGGCGATGTCGGCGCGGGGGCGACCTCCTCGTGGAGCTCGCGCAGCGCGGTGTCCCGCGGTGTCCTGTCGCCCGTCTCGGTCCAGGACCCACCGACGAAACACAGGTGGCCCCGGAAGGCCTCCACCGGGTAGCCCTGGTCTTTGCGTTGGAAGAGGTAGCGGTCCCCGTGGCGGAGCAGAACGGCCGCCGAGATTACGTCCATCGCCGGTCCGTCGTTGTGGCAGGCCGGAGAACACAGGGTGCGTCCGAGGTCACCACTCGAGGCCGAGCTCTTTGCGCAGCGGGGCGTCGCTGTTGGTGTGCTTGCCCCAATAGTCGAGCAGCATGGCGTTGGTGCGCTTGGCCTTTGTGGTCAGCGTTCGGCCGCCGAGTCCGGCCGCCTCCTCCTCCCAGCCGCGGATCTGATAGGGGAACGCCTTTTCAAAGAAGTAGCGCACGGTGCGTCCCTTGCCGGTGTACTTGATCTCATACATCCGGACGTTCTCGCCGTAGTCGTTGTTGGGCGCGTCCGTGAGGGTGGCCGTGGCCGGCGCGTCCCCCGCCTTCTTGTGCAGCAAGCGCAGGTAGTGCAGCCCCGGAATGACCTGGATCTCGCCTGTGGGCAGGCTGGTCGGGTCGCGGCGGATGCGCAGGAAAACGTCGTCCTCCAGAAGGGCGGCGGCGAGCTCGAATTTGTCGTCGGCCTCGGCCTGGAAGTAGGAGTGGCCCTCGCCCTGGTATTTGCCGTCGCGCAGGTTGAGCTGCGAGTACGCGTGCCCGCACCACTCCTGCGCGCTGAACGTCGCCTTCAGGGGCTTCTGCGGACCGTTGCCGAGGGGCGTGAAGACGCTCGTCAGCAGGTTGTATGGGTAGATGCCCGTGTAGAAGCGCCGGTAGGCGTTGAGCTTGAGAATGGGCACCGCGTTGGTCTTGTCCCCAAACTCGTATTTGACCTGTTTGTCCGTCAGGAAGTCTTCCGTGACGTAGATGTGAACGGCCTCGCCCTTGTGGATCTCGCCGTAGCGGGACTGCTCGAGCTCAAAGCGGTTCAGCTCCGCCAGACCCTGGTACCAATAGGTGTTGAAGGTGGTCTTGGATTTTGCTGAGACGTCTGGCGTAAGCGCACCCGGCGCGTCCGCGGGCTCGGCGGTGGTGGGAGCGACCGGCGTGGCGGAGCGCTCCGAGGCGCAGGCTGCCAGCACGGACAAGGTGACGAGCGCGGTGAGCGCAGTGAGTTTCTTCATGGCTTGATGATCCTCGTGTGGAGACCCGTGAGGTGTGGCGCCGCCTCGTCAAACACGTGGTAGTCCATCTTTTCTCCGGAGATGATGAGCGCCGCACCCTGGAGGCTCTCGCTCATGGAGGGGTGCGCGTGGATGGAGTCCAGCAGGTAGGTGTACGGCAGCTGGTGCTCGATCATGACGCTGACCTCGCCGCAGATTACGTCGACCCCGGCACCGACGCCGCGCGTGCCCAGGACCGTGTCGTCGGGGGACGGGGCGACGATCAGCTTCACAAAGCCCTGCGGGGCCTGCATGCAGTGCGCCCGCGAGTTGCGCACGTGGGCGTATTTGCCCACCCGAACGCCGTCTCCGTACTTCTTGCGCGCGGCGCGTTCATTGAGACCTGCGCCGGCGACCATGGGCAGCGTGAACACGATGAACGGCACGTGTGAGGTCGTCAGGCAGCTTTCCGGTTCCACCATATGGCGCGCCGCGGCCCTGCCCTCTGCTTCGGCCACGTGCACCAGGCACAGGTCGTTTTCGTCGTCTCGGAAGCCCACATCGCCGACGGCGTAGATGTGCGGGACGTTGGTCACCATGCACGACTCGGTCTTGACGTAGCCCCAGTCGTTGAGCTCCACACCGGCGGCCTCGATGTTGATGCCGTCCGTGTTGGGGATGCGGCCGATGGCCAGCAGGACTGCGTCGGTGATGACCTCAGTACCGTCGGTCAGTACGCTGTGGACCTTGCCGTCGTCGCCAACCTCGATGCTCGTTGAGCGGCAGTTGGCGCGGATGTCCACATGCATGGACCGAAGCGTCTTGGTCAGCTCCTGGCTGATGTCGTCGTCGTCGTGGTTGAAGATCTTGGGCTTGGTGTCCACCAGGGTGACGGCGCTGCCGAGGGCGGCGAAAATGGACGCGAACTCGCAGCCGATGACGCCCGCGCCAAGCACCAGAATGGAACCAATCTGCCGGTCCACATTGACGATGTGGTCGCTGGTCATGATGTGGAAGCCGTCCACCTTGATGCCGCCAACGACGCGCGGCCGGGTTCCGGTGGCGATCACGATGCGATCGGCGCTGACGCTGAGGTCGCCGACGTTGAGCGTGTGGGGGTCTGCGAACTTCGCGTAGCCGGTGATCAAGTCGATGCCCATGTCGCGCAGCTGGTCGGCGTGGACGCGGCGCAGGTGGTCTGCGCCGGCGGAGTTGGCCTCGTAGATGCCGGCGAAGTTCACCGTGGCGCCCTGGATCGCCACCTGCCAGCGGCTGCGCACAGCCCAGAATTCGCGGGCAACTTCGTAGAGCGTCTTGGACTTGTAGGCGCCCTCGAGCCCGTAGCCCATCAGATCTTCGGAGCTGATCAGGGCCACTTTCTTGCCGCGCATGGCGGCGGCGGTGGCGGCGGTCACGCCGCCGGGCCCTCCGCCGACTACGGCGAGGTCATATTGAAACTCGGGCATTGAATTCTCCGTGACGTTGCCGGACGCGGGAATGATAGTCCCCGGACCCTGCCCCGTCTATGACGGATGTGTCTCGGACAGCACATCCATGGTGTCGGCGAGCGCAACCTTGGCGGTCTCTGAGTCCAGGACTCCGGCGACGCGGACAACCGCCAGGACATGTTGGCGAAGCCACACCGCGTCGCGCTTCCAGCTGTTGGAGACCGCACGGCAGCCGAGGTCGTCGACGACGACCTCCGTGTCCTTGCCTGTGCGGAGGTTGCCGAGCGATTGACGCACGCGAGGGCCAAGGAGCTGTGCCACCTCGTTGTGCTGTTGCGCGCGAATGATCCAGCCTTCCAGCTCCGGGTGGGGTGTCGTCAATTCCACCCCGTCGTCCGTCACCTCCAGCCGTCCTGGATCGCTTCTGCGTCGCATGCCAAGGCCGAGCCCGAGGGGTCGCGGAAGCCGGGCCTCGACCAGGAGCTGTTGGCCTCGTCCCTGGGGCCGGAAGCCCACGAGCACCTGGGCGCGCCCCACGCGTCCGGAGGCGCCGGCGCCGTCGGCGTCCATCTGGAGCTCGAGCGCTGTGGCCACCTCGAGGAGCGCGGCGAGCCCGGGAACTACGGCTGGTCGACGCAGCGCCAGCCACGCCGCCAGCGCCGCGACGGCAAAACAAACGACTGCGGCGACGCCGATGACGGGTATCCAGGGCACGGGCTCACTGTGACGCGCCAGCGGCCGTTGTCCAACCAAAAAAATCACGCCGGCGCCTTGACGTGTTTTGAACGGTGTTTTCGTTTGCAGTTGTCGGCGATGGCCCACGGGGCCAGCCGGCAAAACTGTAACGAAATCATTGGGTTCTGGCACACGTCGCTGTCGGAGACGGACGCGTGGGGTGCGTGGTGCGCCCGGCCCAACCCAATGCGTGCCAGGAGGGAGTGACATGCTCGCAACCCGTACTCATGGCGGTCTCTTCCGTCACCCGTTCTTCCGGTTTGACCCGGTCTTCGACGCCCTGTTCCAGGAGGCACAGAGCAACGCCAACGCTGCGCGCCCCGGCCTGTTCCGGGACACGGGGAAGGCGTACTCGCTGCGCGTCGTGATTCCGGGCGTGCCCAAGGAGGACGTCTCGCTGTCGATCGAGCGCGATGTGTTGACCGTGGTCGCCGAGCGCAAGATCGAGGTGCCCGAAGGCTACGAGGCGGTTCGTCGCGAACGCAAGAGCTGGCGGCTGGACCGCAGCGTCGCGCTGCCGGACGACGCCGATCCGGAGACCGTGACCGCGGCCTTTGACCTCGGCGTTCTCACCATCACCGTGGACAAGACCGAGGCGCCCGCGTCCCGGCAGATCCAGATTGCGTAAAGGAGGGAAGTGAAATGGCTGATGTGATCAAGACCCATGGCGACCGTACATTCGCTCGCCTCGTGACACCGGACGTGGACGTGTTTCAGAACGCGGACGGCTACCTGCTCGTCGCCGATCTTCCGGGGGCGACCAAGGAGGGGTTGGAGGTGCGGATTGAGGACCGCCGCCTCACGTTTGAAGGACCGCTGGGTGAGGCCCACTTCCGGCGCGAGTACCAGCTCCCCCGGGATGTGGACACCGAGGGCATCCAGGCCGATCTGGAGCAGGGCGTACTGACGCTCACCCTGCCCAAGCTTGAGGCCGCCCGACCGCGACGCATCGAGATTTCCTGACGGTCTCGGTCGCGATCGATGAGGGCAGGTCCCCGCCGGAGAAGGGTCCGGCGGGGACCTGCCACGCCACGCAAAACCTACCGCTTGTTCAGGCGCCCTGGACGCAGACCTCGCCCTGGCCGCAGTCGCCGTCGCCCTCGCAGGATGCGGCGCCCGGCGGGAACGACGGCATGTCCGGATCACCGGCGGCGCACACGCCGCCGCCGTCGCCCAGGTCAAAGCAGAACAGGTCGCCACCGCATTGGTCGTTGTTGGGGTCGCAGGTCGCCAGGCAGAACGCAGCGCCCTGCTCGCCCACGCATGCCGTGATCTCCTCCGCGCACTGCTCCTGGACACATTCGTCCATCTGCTCCGGGCAGTTGGCCTGCGCGCACTCCGCGATCGCGGTGTACTGGGCCTGCGCCTCCGGCGACGCCGCGTTGAAGCAGTCCGTCAGGCACGCCTGATCATTGGGGTCGCAACCCTGGAAGCACTGGAGCATGGCGAGGCAGTCGTCCCCGTTGCCGCCGTTGTTGCCGCCATCGCAATTGCAGGCCTGCTGGGCCTGGGGGTCCTGGCACACAGCCTCGTTGATCGTGCCGCAGGGCGCGGCCCGGATCGCCTCCGCCTGGAACGCATCGGGGTCTTCCTCGCAGGCGTCGGTGGCAGCGTCCGGATC
>CALBXO010000714.1 GCA_937890335.1 uncultured Pseudomonadota bacterium
GGGGCGCAGCACGGCTCCCACCCTTCCCGCGTTGACACCGCCCCCGCCTTGCTCGACGCTTGCCGCGAAGTCCCACCCACCCGACGCGGGACGCCGCGCGCTGCCCCTGCATCTCGTACAACCGCCATGTCCGACGCGCCCAATACCTCCACACTGCACCGCTGGCTCCATGGCTGGGCCGATCCCAAGGCCAAGCTCGGCCTGGACCGGCCCGCCTTCTTCACCTGGTGTTCCCCGTTCTTGTGGGAGCTCATCCAGGAGGAGTACAAACTCGCGCTGGAAGGGACCGACTGGACCCGCAGCGACGTCGTCGTAGACGTGGGCGCCAACATCGGAACGTTCGCCGTGTGCGTGCGCGAGTACAGCACGCAGGTCGCCGGGCAGAGCTGCCCGCGCGTGATCGCCGTGGAGCCCACGCCCGAGGCCGACAAGCTTCGCCAGCTCGTTTCGTTCATGCCGGAGCTCTCGGTGGTGCAATGCGCAGCCGGCGCCAAGGACGCCGCCGAGCCGCTGGCCCTGACCTACTACCCAGCCATGTCCGTCATGTCCTCTTCCGAGGAGGCGGCGTCCGGAAAGGTCCTGGTTTCGTTGAGCTTCTTGAAGTGGCGTGAGTTTGCCGGCCAGCTCCTCGGCAAACGGTTGCACCCGGCCCTGCGACTCTTCTGGGTTCCGCTGGCTGCGACGCTGTCGCTCTGGACGCTGCCGTTGTTTCTGCTCTACGGCGTCGTAGCGGCGCTGCGCGCGCGCAAGTCCGAGTCCATCCAGGTCCCCGTGCGCAGCCTCAGCTCGCTGCTCGACGAACACCTGGAGGGCCCCGATACAGTGCCGGGACTGTTCCTCAAGGTGGACGTGGAGGGCGCCGAGGAGAGTGTCCTGGCGGGTGTGGAGCCGCGCTGGTGGGCCAAGGTGCGCACCGCGATGATCGAGGTGCACGACATCGACGGTCGCTACGACCGCATCGCCGGGGTTCTGCGCGAAGCGGGCCTGTCCGCGCAGCGCGAGCTGTCCGATCCGGAGTTTCGCGCCAGCGGCGCCATCCGCCTGCTGTTTGCCCACCGATGACGACTGTCGGCGGCGGCGCGTGAATCCCGCCGACTTTCCGCTCAGTGTGCGCCGTGGAAACAGGTCTCGGAGGCCTCGGGCGGACCGGGCCGGGCGCCCGGGTCCAGCTCCCACATGAACTTGGGTCGCGGAGCGGGGTCGGCCCCCAACTGGTCCATGGTCGCGGCGTCGAAGACCCTGCCGTTCACAACCACGTAGCGCACCTTCTCGGAGACGCGGATGTCGTCCAGGGGATTTCCATCGATGAGGGCGATGTCCGCCAGCTTTCCAACCTCAAGAGAGCCGATGTCACCGTCGAACCCCAGGTAGCGCGCGCCGTGCAGCGTGCTCGAGCGCAGCGCTCGGTGCGGCGTCATGCCGCCCTGGACCAGGCTCCACATCTCCCAGTGGGCGCCGAGCCCCTCGCGCTGCCCGTGCGCACCGAGGTTGACCTCTACGCCGGCGTCGTCCAGCGACTTGGCCACGCCCGCCGCGCGAATGTGGTTCCAGTCCCCGTCGCTGCCGATGTGCAACCCGCGCCGCGCGCGCGGGTCAATCCGGTCCCGCGGCACAAAACGCAGCAAGCGCTCGTGCTCGAAGACACTCGTGTTCTGGTACCAGTAATTCTCGCCCCAGACGCCGCCATACGCGACGTTGAGGGTGGGCGTGAACCCCACGCGCGTGGCGCCCCAGAGCTGCTGCACGTCGCTGTAGACACGGCCCACGGGCAGCGCGTGCTCCACACCCGTGTGCCCGTCCACGACCATGGTCATATTGTGCATGAACAACGATCCACCCTCAGGTACGACCATCATCCCGAGCTCGCGCCCAGCGGCCACGACCTGCTGCCGTTGGTCGCGCCGCGGCTGGTTGTAGGACTTCACGCTGACAGCACCAATCGCCTTGAGCCGCGCCAGGTGCCGGCGCGCATCGTCCAGGCTGTCCACCTCGGCCTTCACGGTGCTCTTGGCGCCGTAGAGGATGGTCCCTGTGGAGAAGATGCGCGGCGAGGTGATGTGGCCCGCCTCCGACAACTCGCGCGCGGCAAAGATGGAGTACGTGTCGTTGCTCGGGTCGTGCAGCGTCGTGACGCCAAAAGCCAGCGTGGCGTAGTGGAACCAATTGGTCTGCGGTGTGATGCCGTGGCTGCCCTGGGGACCGTGAGCGTGCACGTCCACCAGCCCTGGAATCGCCGTCAGGCCCTTGGCGTCCAACACGTATGCGCCGCTCGGAACATCCACCGCGCCGCGCGCCCCAATCGCCACAATGCGGTTGCGGTCGACAACGATGACACCGTCCTCAATCACCTCCTCACCCTTCATCGTGATGAGCCGCGCGCCCACGATGGCCACTGTGCTTGAGGGCCGGCTGGAAGGGACGCTGAATCCGACATTGACGCCGACGGTGGGCGGCTCCGGAAGCTTCTCCGGCGCGCCTTCGAGAAAGG